>JAGLMJ010000021.1 GCA_023140095.1 Candidatus Omnitrophota bacterium
AAAAGGATGATATCGGGCCGATTGAAGGCCTGGTCAAATATCTGGATGGGTTGGGAATTCTGCATCAATTGGGGGAGTTTATCTGTTCTCCGATTATCCCCTCTATGGGCCCGAAAGGCAATCCCAAGGCGATACGCGGGTCCGAATGCATGTGCAATCAGGAAGACCATATTATGGCAAAGGCTGTAGGGAAAATTAAAGATCTTATGGATCGAAACAACCTTCCCTATACGTGCAGCATGTCCATTAATGCATGCGGATTAGTCCGCGAAAATGGCAGCGTAACGATCGATCAGCGTGGAGACCTTTACAAGTGCAATTCGCTTTTGGGCCATCCGGAATTTGCCGTCGGGGATGTACGCCATGACGAATTTAATGAAACACAAAGGGAATTCCGCGATCTTGATGTCTGGAAACAATGCCCGGCGGATTGCACCTATTTGCCGATGTGCAGCGGCGGATGCCGGTTAATATCATTCGTTAGCGGTAATATGAATTTTAAAAGTGTATCCTGCAGGAAATCCTATCTGAATGAAATGGCCCCGAAGTTTATTAAACGGCAATATGATCAGATGGCAGCGCAGAAAAAGGAGCAGGAACAAAAGCGGGTTATGGTATAATAAATGTCAATATTAATTACGAGAGGAGGTTATTATAGCTAACCGGGATTCGATCACCTTTCGTTCACTTCTAAAACCCTACCGCGCCAAGATCGCTTTAATCCTTTTCTTCATATTATCGGCCAATCTCCTGGCCCTTGTCCTTCCCTGGGTTATCAAAATCATCATCGATGACATTTTGATCAACCCTTCGACAAGCTCAGGGTTGATCCTGAGCGAAGCCGAACGGATCAATAAAGATGCTCATTTCCTTAATGGGATTATGCTCGCGTTGGTGGGAATTCTGTTTTTACGCTCTGTTTTTAGTTTCCTGCGGACATATATGGGCAGCCTTGTCGGGGAGCAGGTTGTGCGTGATCTGCGGCAACAAATTTGTGAACATATTCCGCGGTTATCGCTCACAAGTATTAATAACATTTCTCCCGCCCAAATTCTGACCAGGATAACGCAGGATGTCAATAGCGTGCGCCGGTTTCTTTTTGGGGATGCCATTGAGTGTATATACGCGTTTCTTAATATCGGATTTATTATAGCCATCCTTTCCTTTGTAAACATAAAGCTGACTTTTGTTTCTTTGGCGGCATTACCCTTATTCGCGATCGTCTATTTTCGTCTTATTCCGGAACTTAAAAGCAGGCATAACCGATTGAGGGACATGTATGGGGCTTTAAGTTCAAGGATGAGTGAGGTCTTAAACGGGATCAGGGTGGTGCGGTCTTTTACCAGGGACAGGCAGGAGCAACAACTATTCGAACAAAAACAACGCGATATTCTAAGGATCGCTTCCCGGACGCATTATCTGAATTCATGGCTGTGGGTTGGGATCGAATTTTTCACGTCTTTAGGAATTATCGGGGTCTTATGGATTGGCGGACGCGATGTTATGGCGAATCGGATGACTGCAGGAGAACTTGTCGCGTTTTACACCTACTTGGGGATGTTGTTTTCTCCGATTATCCGCATGGTTGTCATCAATTCTTCGTATCAAGAGGCTCTGGCGGCTCTCAACCGTGTTAACGATGTGATGAATATTGATGATGAGGTGCTCGAGGTTGAGCCTTCCGTTTATCCGGCAAAGATAGAGGGGAGTATTGAGTTTAAAGGAGTGGATTTTCACTACACGACCGGTGAACCCATTTTAGAAGATATCGATTTTGTTATCGAGCCCGGAGAAACTGTCGGTATTGTGGGGGCAAGCGGGGCAGGAAAGACGACCCTCATCAGCTTGTTATTGCGCTTCTTTGATCCCATCAATGGGGAGATTTGTGTTGATGGAAAGAATTTAAAGGTGTTGGACCTTGATGCTTACCGCCAACAGGTCGCTGTTGTATTACAGGATGACTTTCTCTTTAGCGGGACCATCGAAGAAAATATCAGGTATGGAAAAACGCAGGCATCCAAAGAGGAAATTATTCAAGCCGCCGAAATAGCCCAGGCCCATCCGTTTATTTCCGCCCTTGCCAATGGCTATAAAACAGAAATTGGTGAACGCGGGTTTAACCTCTCCTGCGGGCAGAGGCAGAGGATTGCCATCGCCCGGGCCATGATCAAGGATCCGTCGATCCTTATTCTGGATGAAGCGACCTCGAGTGTTGATGCATTGACGGAGAATGATATTCAGAAATCTATTTGCCGGTCTATGAAAGGCAAAACCGTCTTTATTGTGGCGCATCGTTTTTCGACGATCATTGAGAGCGATAAGATCATCGTATTGGATCAGGGGCAAATTGTTGAAATGGGCGACCATAGCAATCTTTTGAATAAAAACGGATTCTATAGTAATCTATATTTCGAACAATTTAAGGCAGAAGACCGCGCGCCGTTGTTAAAAACGTAATATAAAGAAGTAAAATTCTCTATGAAACTACCATTCTTAGGCATTAGACGCATTCTTCCCAAACGGATCTGGCAACAGATTTTCTTCATATTATTCTTTCTTGTTATCATCCCACTAGTTATTCTTGGGTTTCTTTTATTACGTACCAGCCAAGACGCGATTAAGACGACGATTCTCCGCGACCATAAAGAAATTGCCATTCATGCAACCGGTGAAATAAGAGAGCATATTAAAGGCGCCAGGGGAGTTCTGTCTGTGACGGCCTCGATTCTGGGAACATTGCATGCCGATCCGTGGCGGCAGGAGACGACGATCGTTGAACTTTCGCTGAATAATTCCGCTTTTCAGAGAATAGCTTCGCTTAATTTAAAAGGGGAAGAAATAGCGGTGTCACAGCTTGGAACAGAATTGCGCAACCGTTCCAACGAAAAGGCATTTCAAGAGGCCTCTTCAGGGACATCCTATTTATCAGAAGTGAGAATATCCGAGAATCATATTCCCTATTTAACAATCGCTGAACCGATCAAGCGGTTTGGAAAAGTAAGGGGGATTTTAATTGCTGATCTGAATGTCAGGAGCATATGGGATATTGTTGATGCTATTGTGATTGGTCGTTCGGGAAGTGTCTATCTTATTGATCGTCAGAGCCGAATTATTGCTCATCAAGATAAAAAGAAAGTTCTTGAAAATGCAAGTTTAACGCAAATCCAGGTCATACAAGATGTCTTGTCAGGTCAAGCGGGAAGTTTCAATGACATTGATGAGAATGGAGAACCGTGGCTGGTTTCGTATGCACCGATTGAGAAGCTGAATTGGGGTTTAATTATTGCGCAATCCGAAAAGGAGGCTTTCGCTTTTTCAAGAAAGATGAATACGCAATTTTTAATTATTATTGCGTTGAGTGTTCTGTTCACTCTTATGATCAGTTTTATTCTGGCGCATTATATGAGCCGGCCAATGAGGGATCTTATAGAGGGAACAGAACGTGTTTCCAGAGGTGATTTTTCACATTTTTTTCAAATACGCGGTAAAAGCGAAATTAATAAACTGTTTTTTTCATTTAACCGGATGACCCATAAATTACGCAAGGCCCAAGAGGATGAGAAGTTAACGGTTATTGGCAAAGCATCCACTGCGATAGCTCATGAACTGAAAAATTCACTCCAGATGATAGATACATTTATTAAGTTATTGCCCGAGCGGCAGGGAGATAAACAATTTATCAAAGAATTCTCAGAGACGATTCCCAAGGAGCTCGACTCCTGGAACGCTTCACTGAAAAATATGATGACATTCTCAAAGAAGCCTCAGTTTCCCATCAAAAAAGTTGATGTTAATGAGGCTGTTAAAGAAATAGTGTTATTAACGAAATTAAAGGCTAGACAACTGGATATTCATTTAGAAATTGATTTAGAAGACACCCTTCCGTTGATCATGGGTAATGAAGAAAAGTTAAAGCAAGTTTTACTGAATATTGTAACTAATGCCTTGGAGGCGATACCGCATGGCGGTCTGATTGTTTTCAGAACAAAGTCTTTTAATGATTTTAATTTTGTAGATTCCGGTTTTGTGGAAATTGAGATAATGAATACAGGTAAAGGAATTGAAGATGGTGAATTAAATAAAATATTCGAACCGTTTTATACAACGAAAAGCGGGGGGTTAGGGCTGGGGCTGTCCATCAGCAAAGAAATTATCGGCCATCACAATGGAAATATTAAAGTGGTGAGTGTAAAGAATAAGACAACTTCATTTATTATTCGAATTCCGGCGATGAATGCTGTTGTTGAAGAAAATATCCCGACACAAGCCCATGTTAATTAGCCCGATGGGTGGAAAGGAATCAGTTATTTGCGGTATGAAGCTATTTGAAACAAGACGAATTATGTCAGAATAAATGATATATAGTACGTAACATAGGATAGTTTAATTTCTCACGATTCCTAAAAAATTACTCTCGACGGATAATCTGGTGATATTATGTTGATGCAATTTAAACCAAACTACGTTACGTACTATAGTTCAACAATGCATTAAGGAAAACATGATTTCAGAGAAAATAGTTGTTATTGATGATGATCCGCGGATCATTAAAAGCGTTAAACTGGCCTTTCCTGAATATGAGTTTATTGATTTCAGCGATGGGGAAGAGGCCCTGGCCTATTTAAGAACCCCTAATAACATCAATGTTGTTTTAGTGGATTTTATGATGCCTAAAATGGACGGGATCAGCGTTCTCTCAGAAATTAAAAAGGGCATGGATCATATCGGGGTTATTCTTATGACGGGCTACGGCTCTAAGGATGTTATCCTTGATGCCTTAAGAAATCATGCCGATGATTTTATCGAAAAACCGATCCAAATGCCTGAACTCAAGGAGAAGCTGCGCTTTTTTTTAAAAGAAAGGCTGCATGCCCAGAATTTAAGGAAGGATAAAAATAATCAAGTGGACCGGATCAAGCGTTTTATTGAACGTAATTGCAATAATGTAAAACTCGATTTTATTGCCGATGAAATGTGTTTAAGCCCTAAGTATGTGAGCCGTTTCTTTAATCAAAATAATGAATTGAACTATCGCGAGTATAGGCTTCAAGTCAAAATGGACCGGGCCAAATCATTTCTGACAAAGACTCACCTTAATGTCTGCGAGATCGCCATTGAATTGGGATATCAAAACCCCGAATCATTTATGCGCATCTTTAAACGAATGACCAAAATGACACCAACGCAATACCGGAAGAAAAAAGGCAATAAGAGAATTCGAAAATTGTGTAAATAGAGGAATTGCTTCTTTATACGGTTTAGATGCCTAATGTCCCGCCCCATTCTCCCCGCTGTCAACTGACTCCAATCGTTGTTTAACTGGTTTATTTCATCGTTGAAATGAGTCAGCTCCGAGCCTTCTTACCCTATAACAATTTTGTTTGGACATTCTACAATAGCCTAACAAAATAAGAAAACAATAACTGGCATCTATCTTATTATTTCAGATCCGGTTGTGCGGGTACGGCAAAATGAATTGCGATTATGATAATAGATTCGGGATGGTGGAGACGGTTAAACAGGTAGGGATATCTCCTGAACGGTTGCGTTATTGGGAACAGGCCGGCATTATTCGGCCGGAATATGTTCAATGCGGTGCGCGGCGATTCCGAAGATATTCTCAGGAAGATATTGACCGGGGTATTTATGTGAGAATTCTTGTTGACGGCGAAAAGTATTCCCTTGAAGGCGCGAAAAGAAAACTGGAAAGCGAACGATAATTAAATAGAGAAGCGTGGTATGCGATGAAAATAAGCAACAAATTAACTTCGGGTTTTTTGATAATCACACTGCTGGTTGGTATTGCCGGGTATATCTCTGTTAAAGCAAGTCAAGATGAGTTACGAAAACATGTTGGGGGAAGTTCCGTAATATTCGCTGCTGAAATATTGGATAAAATCGATAGAAGTATTTATAACAGGATTGAAGAATTTCAAGTTTATTCTAATGATTTAGTATTGCAAAAAGCTGTTGTGAAATCAAACCAAGAATTCGATCAATTATATAACATTCAAGCTTATATCGATGAAAAAGATGGAGAATGGATCTCCGCGCCGAAAGATGTGTTAACGTCTTTTATGAAGGAATTAATCGCCGATGACTTGTCGGAAGAATTAATAAAGAAAGCAGAGTTTTATGAAGAGCAATATGGTTATAAAGTTCTTGGCGAAGTGTTTATCACGAATAGATATGGCGCTAATATCGCGCAAACCGGGAAAACCTCTGATTACAGACAAGACGACGAAGAATGGTGGCAAAATGCAAAGAAAGATGGCTTATATGTAGGGGATATTGAATACGATAAAAGCGCAGATGTTTATTCGGTCGATATATGTATCGGAATCAACGGCGGGGCTGGAAATTTCTTGGGAGCTGTTAAAATAGTTTTAAATATAGAAGAAATAATCGATGTTTTGAGGGATCTTGAATTAACCGTACCGGATGAAAAACAAAACACGCACAGACATAAATTGTCGGGAAAAGCGACATTTAAATTGCTTACACAAGATGGAAGAATTATTTATTCGACGGAAGAGTTTGAATTGTTTCAAAACATTTTTAATGGAACAATTTCCCATTTCGGGGAATTTACGAGCCCGGGGCATGTATGTTATTTTGTGGAAACAGGAGGTTCGTTGACGGAAGAGGGCGGAAAGTTATTTGCTCATGCCCACTCAGCGGGGTATAGGGATTTCAAGGGGCTGGGCTGGATTTTAATTGTAGAGCAGGAAAAAAAAGAAATATTCGCGCCGGTCGTAAAATTAAGAAATGTTCTGTTGATCATTTTATTTATTGCAATAATTCTTGCTGTTTTAATCGGTTTTTTTATCTCCCGTTCTATTTCGGAATCAATAACAAAGTTAAGAGATGCGGCGGTTGAAATCGGAAAAGGTAAATTAAATACTAAAGTAGAGATTACGTCAAAGGATGAAATCGGTGATTTAGGCAATTGTTTTAATAATATGGCCGAAGATCTAAGATTTTCTATAAAGAAAGAGAAGGAATTTGCCGCCCAGGCAATAGCAGCCACAGAGGCGGAAAAGAAAAAGTCTGACGAATTGCAAAGAATACAAAAGAATTTAGAAAAACATGCCGCTGAATTAAGCCGTTCGAATAATGAATTAGAAGAATTCGCCTACATTGCTTCTCATGATTTGCAGGAACCGCTGCGAAAAGTCAAAACATTTGGAGACAGGCTTATTCAAAAATATGGAGAAGTCCTCGGGGATCAAGGGCGAGATTATCTCAAGCGGATGGGAAACGCGACTAACCGGATGCAGACACTCATTAATGACCTGTTGGCCTATTCACGCGTGACAAGTAAAGCGAAGCCGTTTGTGCCCGTTAACCTCAATGATATTGTTCGTGACGTTCTTTCTGATTTGGAAATAAAGATTAAAGAGACGAACGCTCAGATCCATGTGGATCATTTATCGACGATCGCGGCGGATCCTTTACAAATGCGTCAACTATTTCAAAATCTTATCGGGAATGCCCTGAAGTTCTGTAAACCGGAAGTTCCCCCTGTTGTTGAAATTCGAGACGCCCTGAAATCTTATTTAAATGGGAATGATGATGAAGAATCTTTGATGGATAATGATTTTCGTGTGATTACAGTGGTCGACAACGGTATTGGTTTTGAAGAAAAATATAAAGAACAGATTTTTCGTGTCTTCCAACGTCTTCACGGGCGTAATGAATATGCGGGAACGGGGATCGGGTTATCTATCTGCCGGAAGATTGTTTTGCGTCATGGAGGGGGCATAGAAGCGGAAAGTGCTCCGGGCAAGGGCTCGACGTTTAATATCACGCTACCAATTCTACAACCTAAGAATGATCAGGGAGGAGAGGCGTAATGAATTTAAGTCAAAAGAAAGAATCGATCCTTATCTTAATGGCGGATGATGATGAGGATGACCGCCTCATGGCTAAGGAGGCCCTTGATGAGGCGCGCCTGATCAATGAGATGGATTTTGTCGAAGACGGCGAAGACCTTATGGATTATTTATACCGACGGGGAAAGTATGAGGAACTGAAGGACAAGTCTCTGCCGGGATTAATTCTACTGGATTTGAACATGCCGCGTAAGGATGGGCGTGAAGCGCTTAAAGAAATCAAGGCCGATCGCAAATTTCAACTTATTCCCATTGTTGTTTTGACAACCTCTAAAGCGGAAGAAGATGTTCTGCGGACATATGATTTGGGAGTAAATTCATTCATAACCAAACCGGTGACATTTGAAGGCCTGGTGGAAATCATGAAGAATCTGACCAAATATTGGTTTGATATTGTAACCTTGCCACCTGAAACAGCGGGGGACAAAGATGAATGATGACAATCAATTAAAGATTCTTATTGTTGACGATGACGAAGAAGATTACATGATTATCCGGGAATTGTTTTCTGAAATTGTCGGGAAAAAATATCGTTTGGATTGGGCCGCTGGTTATGAGGCTGCTCTTGAAATCATAGAACGGAATGACCATGATGTGTATTTATTTGATTACCGTCTTGGTGACCACACCGGTCTGGGCCTTCTTCGTGCGGCTATTGATAACGGGTGTAAGGCGCCGATCATATTACTGACGGGGCAAGGTGATCACGAGATCGATCTTCTGGCGATGAAAATGGGAGCGGCGGATTATCTGGTTAAAGGAGAAATGGATGCCGCGTTTTTAGACCGGTCTGTTCGTTATGCGCTTGAACATAAAAATATGGAGAATGAATTGCGCGTGATGCTTCGGGATTTGCAGAGGGCACATGAGGCGCTCAAAAAAGCCGTAAGTACCGCAAAGGTCAAGAGCGACTTTCTGGCCAACATGAGCCATGAGATACGTACGCCGATGAATGCGATCCTGGGTTTCTCGGAATTGCTCCGAAGGACTCCTCTGGACGGGAAGCAGAAGAATTATTCAGAGACCGTATCCTCAAGCGGAAAATTGTTGATAGGCATCATTGACGATATCCTCGACATTTCTAAATTAGAGTCGGGAAACATTATGCTGGAGTCATCCGGGTTTAATTTGGAAGATCTGATTTTAGACGTTTTTAAAATGATCGTCACAAGGATGAAAGATAAGCCTTTTGATACCTACGTGGATATTGCAGAAGATGTTCCCAGGGAGGTTTTTGGTGATGAAATAAGGTTAAAACAGGTCTTGGTCAATTTATTGGGAAATGCCGTCAAGTTCACATCACAGGGCGATATTGGTGTCATTGTGGAACTGGAAGATAAAGTCGGCGACGAACCGGATAATATCTATTTGCGCTTTACGGTAAAAGATACAGGCATAGGGATTCCCGAGGATAAACATGAACTTATCTTTGAAACTTTTTCTCAAGCGGACGAAACGACAACAAGAAGATTTGGCGGGACCGGTCTCGGATTGGCCATTTCAAAGGCGATCGTTGAAATGATGGGCGGAAGAATCCGGGTGGAATCGGAAGAAGGGAAGGGAAGCAAATTCATTTTTACGATCGCCATTAAAAAGAAAACGGCATTTGATCGAAAAGAGCAGGATCAAGACATCCCCGGGCAACTTAAGGGCAAAAAAGTTTTTATTATCGATGATAATCAAATAGCCAGGAAAATTGTCAATAAATGTTGTATCGGGATGGGATTGGATGTCGTTGGGATCGCCGATTCTCCGCAGTCCGCATTGCACAAAATCGAAAATACGATAACGAAAAAAAATCTCATTCCCGATTTGGTTTTATGTGATCTTATCATGGAGGGAATGGATGGCTTTGAATTGGTCAAACATATAAAAGAAAATGAGGAGTTTAAAGATGTGAAATACATCGCTGTCACGGCAGATATCCGGGCCGAGACTTCCGATAAAGCGGCGGAAGGAACGTTTGATGCCTATATCACAAAACCGGTCTCTTTGATGAATATGATGCGTGTTATCAAGAAAGTGATGAATGTAGGGGGGGATCAAAGGGAAGCGGAAGTGGCGCTGGAAAACTGCGCAGGAATTAAGATTTTAGTTGCCGACGATTCATCGCCGAATCAAATACTGATGCAGGCTTATTTTGAGGAATTGCAGTGTGAGGGCGATTTTGTGAGTAATGGCCAAGAGGCGATTGATAAACTTAACTCGGAAGCGGATAAATACGATCTATGCCTGATGGACCTTCAAATGCCGGTATTGGGAGGGGTGGAAGCGACTCAAATTATACGCCAAAAGATCGACCGGGATATACCGATTATTGCTTTAACGGCCGCCGTTTTAGAAGAAGACCGCAAAAAAGCGGAAGATGCCGGCATGAATGATTTTATGACCAAACCGATTAATTTTGTGGAAATGGCAGAAAAAATCGTCCGATATAGAAAAAAACGGTTCTGAAATTCAAATGATCGATCAAAGTGAAGATATTCTGGAACTGTTCATTGCCCGCCATCAGAAGAGCATTTTTGCTTTAGCGCTTTACTTGATCGGCGGTGACCGGGATAAAGCTTATGACATTACTGTTTCCAGCTTTGTCAAAGTCATGCGCCCTATGACCCTGCTTCAGGAAAAGAATGCTTTTCTTGTTCAGCTCGCCAAAGCGACAGTCGCTCAATGCCGGAATACAAAAATTCTGCCGTCTTTTAGCGAATCTGATTTCTCAAACCTTTCTTCCGGAGAAAAAGAGTCTCTGCGGATCGTTAAGACGGCTCTTCAACGGCTTCCTTTTGATATAAAGGTTCCGGTTTTGCTGCGTGATCAATTGCATTTTTCGTATCCAGATATTTCCCTTGTTATGGATATCTCAGAACGTAATGCAAGAATCCAAACAATACAGGCCCATTCCCGGCTCAGAAGTCAAATCACGGATATTATGAATCATGAATAATCAGCCAGGTATAACGTGCAGCGACATTAAAGACAATGTAAAACAACTTCTTGACGATAGGCTCGTGGAGAAGGAATATCACGCGTTTTTCCGCCATCTTGAAAGCTGTTTGAAATGCAAGGAATATGTAAGGGCCATCGGTTCTCTGTCGAATCAGATCTGGAAATTAAGTGAGGTCGAGGTCCCGGCTGATCTGAGTTCCAGTATTATCTTTAAGTTGAAACAGTCCGGAGACAATAATGAGGCCCAGCCCTCTTCAGAGCTGTCAACAAAGGTGATTCTCGGAGCCATCATTATGATTGCCGGGTTTTTTGTGTTTTTTGGGACGGGGATATTTCTTAAAACACCTGAACCTTCATCCGGGGCAGATAATGCGGGGATCGTTGAACCCCGGAGTATTAAAGAGCAAGAGCCTGTCAGTGACGAGGAGGCAGAGTATCTTTTCAGCCAATTGCAGGCGATGGCCCAATCCTTGGAGCCGATCTCAAATGGGAAGAGTGTTCGCGAAGTTTCCAGAGTAAAAGTTTCAAAAGAGGGAAACCTGTTCTTGTTCGATGGGTCTCCGGAAACCGGCAAGAGATCAGCCCCCGCGGCATATTCTCTTCATTGGCATATTCCCTATTCAAAAGAAGCCGAAATAAGTCAATTGGTGGACACGATAAAGAATTTGGAGATTGATCTAAATTATGAAGATAAGAATTTCCTGATTTTTGAAGCAACGGGCGGGAAGTTAAAGCTTTTAAGCGATCAAATTCAATTAACAAATAAATGGCGCTTGGATTTACCTGAATTTATTTCCGCAGGATCTTTGCCCGATAAGAAAGTACCTGTGTCTGTTTGTTTTTCCGGGCGGGACCCTTTAATATACTTTTCAGAGAAATAGGAGGGGACGATGGTCAAAATTCTGGTTCTCGACGATGAAATTAAGATCAGGGACCTTGTACACGAAGCCCTTAGTTTAGAGGGGTATGAAGTTACAACGGTTCCGACTTCCGACCAGGCTGTCGATATCATTTTTCGTGAGCCGTTTGATTTGATCCTTATGGATATCATGTTGGCCGGAAAATCAGGAATTTCTATTCTCAAAGAAATCAGGGAATACAACAAAAAAATACCGGTCATTATTTACTCAGGTTTTGTTACGACAGAACTGGAAACAGAGGCGCGGACTTTTGGGGCCAACGAGGTCTTAAGAAAAGATGTCGGCATCGCTCCTCTAGTGGGACAAATCGGTAAAATCGTTAAGGCCAAAAACCGGATTTTCCATAGCACCCCAAAGGGGACAAAAAGATCGATTCTCATTGTTGATGATGAAGAAGAAATCCGCAATATATTGAAGAATTTTTTTAAGATGAAGGGCTGCAGAACATTAGAAGCCCAAAATGGTGAAGAGGCCGTACAATTGGCCCGGTCCGAAGATCTTTCGGTCGTATTACTGGATATGAACATGCCGGGAATGGATGGTTTGGCCACGCTGGAAAAACTGAAAAAGATGAATGACAAACTGGGAGTTGTGATGATCACCGGAGACCAGGATGATGAGAAAGTGAAAAAAGCGATTGAATTGGGAGCCTATGGATATGTGCTCAAGCCCTTCGATTTTTTATATCTCGAACTTGTTGTACTGTCAAAATTGGTTATTGCGGAAAGCGGCTAAAAATGGACGAAGCTAAAAACGAAAAAATGAAATTAGATGGAGAGTTCCGGCAATTGCAAGAGCTCAGATCTATCGGGATCATCGCAAACAGGATCGTTCACGATTTTAATAATACCATTGGGATCATACGGGGATATGCCGATCTGGCTTTAAGAGTCGCGCCTGTCAGTGACCGCGGCCACAATTTTTTGGAAAAAATTATTGAAGAAACCGATTCCGCCAGGAAACTGGCGGAAAAATTGAGGATCTTTACCAGACAGAGGAAAGCGGATTTTAAATTAATAAGCAGCCATCTCATTGTCGGGCAGGCAATCCAAATATTCAGGGAATCGTTGCCGGCCCTAATGGATATTCAACAAGATATTGATACAACGGGGACGACCGTATTCGCGGATGCCGGTCAAATACAACAGGTAGTCACCGGTCTTTGTAACAATGCCTATGATGCGCTGTGTGAAAACGACGGGAGCCTTAAGATCAGTTTAAAAGAAGAGGATGTTAAGGCTTCCTTCGCAGAGGAATATAAACACTTAAACGAAGGAAAATACGTGAAGCTTACGGTCAGCGATACAGGCCGCGGTATGGACCAGGCGACAATGGAGCGGATATTTGAACCGTTCTTCACAACCAAAGAGGCCGGTCAAGGGGCCGGCCTCGGCTTATCGGTGGTCCATGGGATCGTAATGAATCACCATGGAGAGATCATTGTGGACAGCCGGTTAGGAAAGGGAACAACGGTCCGGGTGTATTTACCATTGGCGGATAATGATATTAAAAGGGAAGAGGAGGGTAAATGATGGCCCGGATTCTCATTATAGATGACAACGATCAGTTTCGGGAAATGCTTCAAGAGATGCTGAGCCAGGCCGGTTACGAGGTGCTGGTGGCATCCGATGGAAGTGCCGGGGTTGGGATTTACCGCGAAAAACGCCCGGATCTGATTATTACGGATGTCATTATGCCGGAAAAGGACGGGGCGGAAGTGATCTTTGAACTTCAAAAAGAGTTCCCCGGTATAAAAATAATTGTTATGACCGGAGGAGGACAGGTCGACGCACAGGCTTATCTTAAATCAATTGTTGCCTACAGCAATGTGAAACATGCATTTGAAAAACCTTTTGCGATGGATGAACTGCTCGAAACAGTAAAAGAAGTTGTAGGTGAGGGTACATAGAGTGGATGAAAGATAAAAAAAATATACTTATTGCCGAGGATGAAAGAAAACTTCTCAATATTCTCAAACTGCTGTCGGAAGACAATGATTTTACAGTTATTCGCTCTTATCACGGGTATGAGGGACTGTATAAATATAGTACGTAACATAGGATAGTTTAATTTCTCACGATTCCTAAAAAATTACTCTCGATGGATAGTTTGGTGATATTATGTTGATGCAATTTAAACCAAACTACGTTACGTACTATATAT
>JAGLMJ010000022.1 GCA_023140095.1 Candidatus Omnitrophota bacterium
GAGCGTAAAACCTTTTCGACTTCTTTTCATGTTCCAGTCCTCCTTCCTTCGTTTTAGGGCCGGAAACCATTTTAGACATCCAAAAGAAAGAAGATGGAAAAAGTAAGTATAATGCCGTTACCTTTTTCCTTCTTTAAGACGCAACAAATAGCATCCCTGACCCAGTTAAACTATTATAGAATTATAACACCTCCTTTCTGATATTGTCAAATAATTATACTGTTTTTGCACCAAAAACTTTACAGATAGATTTCCACGGGTTTACACCCGTGGTTTTAACAGCGCGAAATATAAAAAACCACTCCATCTCTTGGAGTGGTTCACATAACACATAGGATTCCCATGGCAACTGGCTGCCCTGGACGTCCAGGACCCTATAGCTTTGTGTCCCATCCTTACGAATGGTTTACCTTTTTCGATGTTCAAATTTACCCGTCACCCGAAGTATACCATACCAGTCTACCAACTACAACAGCAATAGGTGAACTTTCTTGACACTTTCTCATGACACTTTCTTCTTAGATGCAAGGACCGCAGTCAAGTGTCCCCACGCAACCATCAGAAACAATCCCGCATTCATCTACTTCACAGATGGTTCTTGGCCTACAACAATCAATGCATTCGTCTCCCTCGCCTTGAATCCTTTCACAACATTCATTTGGGCAAACCGGTATACATCCCGGTTCTCCCACCGGAACAAAACAATAATTTAAAACAAGGCATTTCATCCCCTTAATCGCCTTTAAAAAAGTCCTATCTATCTTTCGCGTCAAGGCCCCAGACGGCCCAAGAGCTATAATCAAAACAGTTATTACCCCGACAAATAGGAGAATATATTCCGTCATATTCTGACCTTCCGAAGAGTTCTTTGCCCAAAATCTTCTGATTCTTTTTAGCATGATGGCTATCTCCTATGAAATCTCATTTTTTAGTATGACATTTTGTCGCCATATTTTATCCGGCATGGAGGTTTTTTGCTCAATATTTTCTGCTCTTTTAGGTATAAAAAAACCGAGCTGCCATATAAAATCAATCCGTACAATGGTAACCCGGCTATCAAAGGTATCGTTCTCTTGACCCGTGGCTTTGCCCCTGCTTTGTCTCGGAGCTTTCGCACTCCAATTTTGCAGAATCCGGCAAAATTGAAAACATCATTTTTCAAACAGAACCGGAGCCCCTGCCTCACGGCAGGTTTGCCTTTATCATTATAAGTATGCCATATTTACCGTAAGATTCCTATCTAAAATGTACGTCTAAAATGTATACGAATAAGAAAAAGACTCTCTTCTGACAGAAAGCGCTAGTGCACTAGAACCTGTTGAACCTGTCTTGGAGCCTCTCTATTTCACGAGTCAGTTCAGTCTGCACGCCTTCTAATCCCTTAATTTGCTTGATCGGCCTCAGATTTCTTTTTTCCAATGATCCTAATTTCTTTTCTGCTTCAATCAGGGCTTTCCCGCTCCTTTTTTTTCTCTCTAAAAGTGTCTTTTTACTGGAATTAAACCCCGCTCCACTTAAACGATCTTCCAGAACCCGGATCTTTTTCTCGAAATGCTTTATATCGCGCTGAAAAATAGCTATGAGTTCCCTCGTCCTTCTCTTTCGGCCGTCCATATCCGCAACTTCTGTAAATTGAACCTTTTTCCGTGGACGATAAGCATCAGACCGACCGGACAATTCGCCCTTTTTCTCGGATAAAGTTTCCTTTACCTTTTGAAGGTCCGCAATGCCTTTACGCAGCATATCATTCTCAAAAGAAAGACGCTCATTCTTCTGCGTCGTTTTCTGCATGCTCTCCTTGAGGCGCAATAAACTGAATTCAAGCATTTTATCCGCCGGCGTGTGTCCGGAGCGATCCTTATCTGCTGCCGTTGCCATAGGCACAAAGGCGCCATAACAGCTTATTGAAAAGAGAAGGCAAAGAAGAAAAATTCTTTTCATGAGAGATCAGATAATCTGAGTAATATTAATGATCGGCAAGAACAACGCGATAACAATAAAACCGATCACGATCCCCAAAACTCCTATGATCAGAGGCTCGATAACGCTTGTCAGCCCTTCAACGGCAGCGTCGACTTGATCATCATAAAATTCGGAGATCTTAAGAAGCATCGTTTCCATTTTTCCTGACTTTTCCCCAACAGCGATCATCCTTGTGACCATGGGAGGAAAAACCCCGCTCTTGACAAGCGGTGCAGCCAGGCTTTCTCCTTCACGGACATTTCCTTTGACATCGTTGACAACCGTCTCTAGAACGCGGTTCCCGATCGTCTTCTCGACGATATCTAAAGACTCCAGGATCGGAACACCGCTCTGAATAAGCGTCGCCAATGTCCGGCTGAAACGGCTAATAGCCACCTTCCGCAGGAGATCACCAAAGACCGGCAATTTTAAGGTCATCCCATCCAAGATTAACGCTCCCTTATTGGTCTTGTGCCATTGCCGTACTCCAAAAATAAGAACCACTAATCCAGCGATATACCATAACAACTGATGCCGCAAGGCGTCGCTGATGTTAACAAGAAGTTGTGTCATGGCTGGAAGATCCTGATCAAAGGACGCGTAGATCTCGGTAAATGTCGGAACAACTTTAACCAATAGAACGACCGTTATAATGATCGCCATGGAAACGACAACGATCGGATAAATAAGCGCGGATTTGACCTTGCGCTTGAGTTTCAGTGTCTTTTCCATGTACGTTGCAATGCGGTCTAGAACAATACTCAGGGCCCCTCCGGTCTCCCCGACCTTGACCATATTCGTAAAAAGCGTATCAAAGACTTGAGGATGTTTTGAGAAGGCAGCCGAAAGGCTGGTTCCATGCTCGATATCTTCTTGAACCGTTTCAAGCACTTTCTTGAACATCGGATGGCTTACTTGTTCTCCCAAGGCATCTAATCCCTGGATGATCGGGATACCGGCATCGACCATCGTCGCTAACTGCCGGGCAAAAATAACGATCTCCTCCCCCTTAACTTTCCTGCTTTGAAAAGAAGACTTTTTGGCTCCTCCGGCATCCTTAACCTCGATCACAGAAATGATCGTTAGTTTGCGCTTGCGCAACTCCTCGATAACATTAGCCTTGTTCTCCGTCGAGATCTTTCCCGTAACCGTGCGGGATTCCCGGTTTTTCGCAATATATTTGAATGTAGGCATAATAGAACATTGACCTCAGGGTTGATGGTTTAGTTTACTGTGGATCACTATCGTACCAGCGAGAGATCGCTTTATCGATCTCACTGTCCGTCGCTATAAAAGGCGCTAAGCGGCATTTCGTTAGGCGCTTCAATTCCGCTTTAGCAGCTTCGTCCAAAGGATCGGCCATCACAACGCTTAAAATATTATTCACCCGGTCAAGCGGGATCATGTGATATTTGCGCGCGACCTCGCCGGGCACAAGCCGGACAATGCTTTGGTCGATCTCATATTTATCAATGGCAATATAGGGAATATGGCATTGAACAACCAGAGCCGCAACAACATCATGCTCATCGACATAACCCAGGCCGGTCAGTATCTCCCCAAAATAGTTGCCCTGTTCTTCCTGGACCTCAAGCGCATGCTTCAACTGGCTCTGATTGATAATATTACGATCCATCAGTATTTTCCCCAAAAGTTGTTTCTTTGAAGAAGATTTTTTGCTCATCGATATGATCACCTACACAAAGGCTCTTGCTTCTCACCAATGGGACATCAGCCTGTTGTTACTAATATTTAGTTTATTCTAACAGCCAGAAAGCAGTTTGAAAATAAAGAAAACAAAAAGATTCGGTATGTTTTTATTGTGAAAACACCAATTTAACTATTCGGTCGCCGCAATACGTAAGACTTCCTCGAGAGATGTCACCCCTGCCTCGCATTTGCTCATACCGTCATCCCACAAGGTAATCATTCCTTTTTCCCGCCGCGCATATTCCTTAATATCATCCGATGACTTCCCCTCGATCAACATATCCCGCATCACATCATCAACCTCCAAAAGTTCCGTTAAACCTATCCGCCCGTGATATCCCGTCTGGTTGCACGCCTCACATCCTTTGCCGTGATATAAGGTTATCCCTTTAGGAAGCTTATCTTTTAACCGGTCACGCATCTCTTGGGGAATATCCACTTTTTCTTTACATTTAGAGCATATTTTCCGGCAAAGCCTTTGCGCGCTTACCAAAACAAGGCTTGAAGCGACGAGGAACGGTTCGACTTCCATGTCCACTAATCGCGTGAGAGTCCCGGCGGCATCGTTGGTATGCAGCGTCGAGAAAACCAGCTGACCCGTTAAAGAAGCCTTGATCGCGATGTCGGCCGTCTCATTATCACGGATCTCACCGACCATAACGATATCGGGACTTTGCCGCAGCATCGCCCTCAGCCCCGCGGCAAACGTTAACCCGATCTCCGGCCTTGCCTGGATCTGCGTTAAGCCCTCGATCAAGTATTCAACAGGATCCTCAACCGTAATGATGTTTCTCTCAACCGCATTCAGTTCGTTAATGATCGAATACAGCGTCGTGGATTTTCCGCTCCCGGTCGGCCCGGTGACCAGGATCATACCAAACGGCTTATTGATCGCCTCTTTAAGGATCTTCAGGGACCTTTCTTCAAAGCCAAGCCCGTCGAGACCAACAGCAAGTTTATCCTTGTCCAGAATACGCATGACGATCTTCTGCCCGAATGTCGTCGGTAAGATCGAAACACGGAAATCGACTTCTTTATTGGCAATCTTTAATTTGAACCTTCCGTCCTGCGGAGTCTGGTTGATCGTAATATCCAGACGGGACATGATCTTGATGCGGACGACAACAGCATTTTGGTTTTCCTTCGGGATATTGAGAATGTCATGTAACACACCGTCAATGCGATAGCGAACCCGCATGCCGTCCACTTCCGGTTCGATGTGAATATCGGAAGCCCTGCGCTTCAAAGCTTCCTTTACGATCAGATTGATCATACGAATGATCGGCGCTTTTTCGCTTTCATCGACAGATCCGTCGTCAGCTCCCTGCTGCTCTTGATCGGAGATGATCTCGAAATCCTCGATCTGAATATCCTTGGTGATCTCATTAACGCTCACTTCTGACTTAACACCGTAATATGTATTGATCGCCTTTAATATCTCGGAGTTGGTACTCATCACGACGTCGATCTCTTTCCCGGTGATATGTTTCAGGTCGTCGAGCAAGAAAATATTGAACGGATCAGATAAAGCAATGGTCAGGGTATAATCCAGGATCGAAAGGGGAACGATATTATATTGCCGGGCCGTGCGTTCGGGGATAACTTCCTGAAGGGCGGGATCAATCTTATATTTGCTCAGGTTAATGAACGGGATATTCAATTCCCGGACCAGGACAGCCATGAGGTCCTGTTCTTTGATGTGCCCCTTCTCGATAAGAGCCTTATCCAGACCGATCTTTTTTTTCTTTTGCAGGGCGATCGCGTCGTTCACTTCTTTTTTCGTGAGCTTCTGCGCGTCGATCAGTATCTTCAGGATTTTATCTTTAATAGTTACTGCCATGGGCCCTCTTTATTGCAACGAATCATTCCGGCTTGGCTTCATCCGGCGCCGTGATCCTTGAAACTTCCTCGAGCGTCGTTAAACCCTCAACGACTTTAGCGACTCCGTCCTCCCGCATCGTCTGCATTCCTTCCGCGCGTGCGACTTCTTTTAATTTAGTTTCACTCGCCCTTGCCAGGATCAATTCACGGATCTTCGGAGAGAACATAAAGACCTCCGTGATCCCGACGCGCCCTTTATAACCCGTTTCAAAACAGCGCTTGCATCCTTTCCCCTGGAACAGCTCGAATTTTTTTGTATCTTTCGGGAATATCTTCTTTAAATGGAACTTATCGATGATCGTCGGGGACGCTTCATAGGATTCTTTGCAATACGTGCAGGTCCTTCTAAGAAGCCGCTGGGCCACAATGGCCAGGACGGAAGAACAGATCAAAAACGGCTCGATCCCCATGTTCCTCATGCGGATGATCGATCCGGCCGCCGTCGTCGTATGCAGGGAACTTAAAACAAGGTGCCCGGTCAAAGCGGCCTTAACGGCAATATCCAGGGTTTCTTTATCCCGGATCTCGCCGATCATAATAATATCCGGATCTTGACGGAGAATGGACCGTAAGCTGACCGGGAACGTCAGGCCCATCGCCGGCTTGATATTGACCTGGCTCATCCCCTTCATCTGGAATTCTACCGGGTCCTCAACCGTAACGATATTCTTCTCGGGAGAATCGACATATTTCAGGATCGAATAAAGCGTCGTGGTCTTTCCGCTTCCCGTCGGGCCGCAAGCGAGGATCATTCCGTGGGGCTGAATAGCGCTCTCTTTGAGCCGCTCAAGAGATCTTTCCTCAAACCCTAACTTGTCGATATTCAGGAACGCCGCGTCCTGGTCGAGAATCCTTAAAACGACCTTCTCGCCGAAAGCCGTCGGCAACACATTGACACGGAAATCAACTGAATGCTCCCCGGCGATAATAGTCTTAAACCGCCCGTCCTGAGGCAGCCGGTGCTCAGAGATATCCAGATTGGAGATAACCTTGATCCGCGAGACAATAGGAAAATGAAGGACCTTCGTCATCCGGTCGATCTCACGGACAATCCCGTCGATACGATAACGGATTCGCATCGTCTTCTCAAGAGGCTCAATGAAAATATCGCTCGCCTTCGCAGCAACCCCCTGCTGGATGATCGTATCGGTCAGTTTGATAATAGGCGCCTCGTCGGTCAGATCCTCAACCGCCGCCTTGCCGCCTTCATCCTGCGCGTCCTTGATCAGCTCAAGCTCGCCGGTATCCTGGATATCCTTGATAATATCATTGAAGGTATCTGTCGGGTTTTTAATGTCTTCCTTTTTCTTTTCACTTTCGGGATAGTATTTCTCGATCGTTTGAGCGATATCATTAGGCCGGCCAATGATCGGATTGATCTTATATCCGGTCAGGACTTTCACATTATCGATCACGAAAATATTAAGAGGGTCCGCCATCGCTAAAGTAAGATGGTCGCCCATCAGCGAGATGGGCATGATCTGATATTTGCTTGCGGTTTCTTTGGGGATAATTTTTGCGATGTCAGGATCAACTTTAAGACGGTCCATGTTGATCGGCGGCAGGCCTAGCCCTTCACTTAAAACTTGAGCCAGCACATCTTCATCAATAATCTTCAGCTTAACGAGAATTTTGCTTAATTCACCACCTGACTTTTTCTGCTCTTTGAGGGCGCAATCCAAGTCTTTAGACGAAATATGCTTGTCCCGAATTAATATTTCCTGAAGACGGTCCTTTAATGATGCCATTAGGGGGCTTTATAATATTTGTCGATCGATTGTTTGATATCGGTCGCCGTGCTCACAAAAACTTGAACACCGCATCCGGTAATAAGTTCAACATCTTCCAGAGTCTGGATATTCAGTGGGTTGGACATCGCCACGGTCAGGCTCTTCCCGATCTTATCAATAGGCACAAGGCAAAACTGGCGGCATACATTCTCGGGTACCGACCGGATAACCTCCGCGTCGATCTCATAACTGGAAAGAGGCAGGTATGGAAAGCCATACTGGCAGGTCAGCGCTTGGGCGATATCTTTCTCCGTAGCAAACTTTAACTCAACCAGCACTTCGCCCAGTAAATGCCCCGGATTCGTCTTCTGGTGCTCTAAAGAAATATTGAGCTGTTCGCGGTTAATAACCCCGCGCTCTACCAGAAGATCACCAAGATGTTTGCTCGTTGCTTTTTTAAAATGTTTCATTATGTAACAATCTCAAAAGAATGGTCCGTTATTCATTTCATCCCCACGCCCTCAGACATGCGTTTATAAACACTCATAATCGGTCTAGTTTACTATACTTATGAAATGTACACAATTGAAAAAACGCAAAAACGCAAAAACATTCTCACCTAAAATATAGTCCGCCGCTTGCTTAAATTCAACAAAAAACCCATCATAATGATAAAGATCAAAAATGAAGAACGCCCGTAACTAACAAACGGCAACGTCAGCCCAACGATCGGGAACAACCCCATGACCATTCCGACATTGATAACCACCTGAAGGGTCAGGATCGCCACGATCCCTACCGTTACGAACATACCGAATTTATCCTTTACCTGATTAGCGATATTCAGGCTGGCATAGATCAAAAGAAAATAAAGAATTACCAGGCAAAGAGTCCCTATGACCCCCCACTCCTCCCCAATGACAGAAAATATAAAATCCGTGTGCCGCTCAGGCAGAAAATTCAGTTGATTCTGCGTCCCGGCCAACCATCCTTTCCCAAAGATCTGGCCCGATCCTATAGCAATCTTTGATTGAATGATCGTGTATCCTGCCCCGAGAGGATCGATGTTAGGATTTAGAAATACCAGCAGCCGGTCCTTTTGATAAGGCTTAAGGATATTCCAGGCAAAAGGCATTGCCGCTAAACATACGCCTAATAGCCCGAAGATATACCGGTATTCCAATGCTGTCGCAAAAAGCATGACCAGAAAAATCCCGAATAATAAAAGCGCTGTTCCAAGGTCCGGCTGCTTGAATATCAGGAGCATTGGAATGATCGTGATCGCAAGCGGAATAAGCAGGTCCCAAAAGATCATTTGGGTATGGCTGAAAAAGCCATACGGAAGTTTCGGCCTCCGGTCGCTGAAATAGGCGCCCAATATCAGGATCAAAGATAATTTCGTTAATTCAGAAGGCTGAAAGCTGATCCCCCCGATCTCTATCCAGCGCCTTGCTCCAAGAGCATGCCGACCGCCAAGAAGGACAAAAATAAGTAATAGAATGTTTAACGCGTAGAAAATATAGGCCACATCATAGAATTTCCGGTAATCAACTTTTCCAAGGAAATACATGATCGCAAATCCAGCCAACGCGCAAAAGAACTGATCATAAAAGATCTTTTGGGGGACGCGCACATTTTCATAAGAAGCGCTGTAAAGAGCGACCAGCCCGATCACAACGATCATAACCGTATAGACCCAAATTTTCTTTGCGAGATCGCGTTTCATAATATTTCTTTCGCCTGCATGCCCAGCAGCAATTGTCGGGCAACTAAACACGCATTGCGGCTTGAATCGCCATGTTCCAAAAAGACACAAAAAGCAACGTTCTTCGTCGCGCCTTTTGCATAACCGACAAACCAGGCATGGCTTAATTGTTCACCTGAAGTCTGCGCTGTTCCTGTTTTTCCCGCAACATATAATTCTTCAAGATCCAGAATATGCGCGGTTCCCGAGAAATTCGTTACAGCAGCGCGCATGCCCTTTTGAACTGTTTCTAAAACCTCTTTATCAATCTTAATATTCCTTTTGAAATCATATTGTTCAACCGCGATGCCCCCGATCTCTTTAATAACATGGGGCTGAACTTCAGCGCCGTTATTAGCGATCGTTGCCATCATGCGGACTAATTGTACCGGCGTAACAAGTAGCCCGCCCTGCCCAATGGAAAGATTCAAAGTGTCTCCGGCATACCATTGCTGCTTTCTGCGGACCAATCTTTGCCGGCGGCTCGGCACACGCCCGCTCTCTTCATAAGGAAGGTCAATATAGGTCAAACTTCCGAGCCCGAATTGCCGGGCATATTGATAGATCATATCCGCCCCTAAAATAAGCCCCAGACGGTAATAATAAACATTGCACGAGTGCGCCAAAGATTCGATCAAATTCTGCGGACCGTGCGTATGGGCGCACCGGAATTTCTTTCCCCCCAATTCGTAATAGCCTTTGCAATTGTACGTCGTATGCCGCGTGGTCTTACCGGCATCTAAAGCCCCGATAGCGACAAGAACTTTAAAAACGGACCCGGGCGGGTACAAGCCTTTGATCGCGCGGTTCAACAGCGGGGCGGATGAATTTTTAAAAAGATTCGAAATGCGTTTTTGTTTTGCCGCATCAACAAAAATATTCGGATCATAAGCCGGCGCGCTTATTAATCCTAAGATCTCGCCGTTATCCATATCCATAACGACGATCGTGCCGTTTTCGCCTTCCAATGCTTCCGAGGCGATCTGCTGGATATCGCTATCGATCGTAAGTCTAATGTCCTGCCCTGTCGTCGGTTCTTTCAGGCTTAATAACCGGACCTGCTGCCCGCGGCTATTGACCTCGATCTGAATGCCTCCTTCGCCTCCTTTGAGATAAGCATCATAATATTCTTCGACGCCGGAATAACCGATAATGCTTTGAGGAGAATAACCGTACTCTTTGGACCTCTCCTTTCGCACGCGGTTGATCTTCCCGACATATCCTAAAACATGCGCGCTGTTCGCCCCCAAAGGATACGATCGCCTAAATCCTTCCTGCACGATCAGGCCGGGATAAAGGTATTTACTCTCTTCCAAAATGATCGCTTTATCCCGATCAATATCTTCAGCCACAACAACAGGCGCAAACAAAGCATATTTTTTTTGAGCGTATCTCTTCTCGATCCTTTTCTGATTGATATCCAAGACCTTAGCTAAAAACCGGAACAGTTCCTGCCGGTCATGAAGGTCCTGCGGCGCGACCATGACATTGTACGCAACACGTCGGTCGGCGAGGATCTTGCCATGGCGGTCCTCGATCCGGCCCCGTCCCCCCTCTAAAGGGACAATGCGGATACGGTTATTCGTGCTTAAATGATAAAGATATTGCCCCCGGATCACCTGAACGTAGACGAGGCCTGCGGCAATAAACATGAACAGCCCGATAATGATTATACGAATAACTTTGATACGCATTTTTTTAATTCAGTGAAGACAAAAGAGGTCGCAATGAGTGTCATCAGAACTTCAGGAACAAAAACAAACTTAAAGACCTGGCCCGCATCAACTTTTACGGATATCGCCTGAAGAACGCAGTGGATCGAAATATTAATAACGGTAATAAAGAACACCAACAGAAGCCGTGACCGTCGCGAGGCAACATAATGAAGATATCTTTTTAACACCGTCGTCATGTAGGAGCACAGGACAAATGAAAATATGTTAAGGCCGAACATGCCCGTGCTAAAACTATCTTTAAGGACCCCCGCGAGGACCGCGGCAAAAATGCTGTAACGTATGCCGAACGCTAAATTAAAATAAATGATCGCCAGTAAAAGCAGGTTCGGCATGAACCACCGTCCCGCCATATTGAAAAGAAAAAATTCGGCAAGAAAAAGGACAAAAACACAAACAGGGACAAAAATGATTTTACGCATAGTTTATTCTGGATTCAAGTCACGCTTTGGGCGAATGCCATTCGCCCCTACTTTAATATCACAAGGATTTCTTCGATCTGTGAAAAGGCCACCGTCGGCTCAACAAGATATTCTACAGTCGGATTCTTCGAGCCGTTATTGATCGCGATGATCTCTCCGATCAACAAACCTTCCGGAAACGAAGAACTTAATTTTGACGTAATGACCTTATCGCCGATATCAACTCTTGCATCTGTACGGATATATCTCATGCGGCAAACGCCGGTGAGGGTCCCGGAGACCAACCCGCTTTCCCTCGGGCCTTGAACAAGGGCCGCGACGGAAAACTGCGGATCGGTCAGAAGAATAACCTTGCTCGTATCCGACCCGACCTCAGCGATCTTCCCGATCACCCCCGCCGCATTGACAACCGGCATTCCCTGCCGTATGCCGTCCTCTTCCCCCCGGTCAATGATCATCGTCGAGTTCCAATAGGAAGGATTACGGCCGATGACATTAGCAACGACGGATGAATAGACAAGCTTCCGTTTAAATTTCAGGAGGTCCTCGAGCCGCGTGTTCTCGCGGATGACCTCTTCAAGGCCGACGAGACGCGCCCTTAAAATATCTGCCTCTTCCTTCAACCGTTTATATTCGTCAAAAGTGCGGTGATAATAAAGAAGTTTTTTGATTTCATTAAGGGGGAACGAAAGAATGCGGATCGGGATCGACGTAGCCTTAATGATCCCGAATTGAACAATATGGAATGATCTCGCTCCGGAAAAAAGCAGAACGAAAACGACCAGGAGGATACAAAAGTAAATTAGATTCTTCCGATTAATTCTAAACACTCATCAAACCCGGATAAAAAGAATAGCATTATATTGGTTCAACAATTTTCCATTCAAATGTCTAAGTGCATGGCCGAAACAGAGGCGGATAAAATCAGAATCCCGTAACGAAATTAAACCGTACGGGATTCATCATTATAATCGTTGAAATTTTTGCTTAACTACTATTCGAGAAGTCTACGTATTGTGTATATCAGAAATCGAGCCGTGTAGGAACGACGATCCTTCGGCGCAAACGGACAGGCATATTCAACATCTGGCCTGTTCCCAAAACGACAGCCGTCAGCGGGTCGCTGGCAATGTGTACCGGCAAGCCCGTTTCTTCAGCGATCCTTTTATCTAAACCGCGCAATAATGCACCGCCCCCGGCCATCACGATACCGCGGTCGATCAGATCCGCGGACAGCTCCGGCGGCGTTTGTTCCAAAGTTGTTTTCGACGCGTCGACGATCGCCTGGATCGGATCATGCAAAGCTTCCCGGATCTCAACAGAAGTGACCGAGATCGTCTTCGGCAAGCCGGAGATCAGATCGCGCCCGCGCACATCCATGTTGAGTTCCTCCTCGAGAGGATAAGCCGAACCTATGCGGATCTTGATCTCCTCAGAAGTCCTTTCCCCGATCATAAGATTATATGTCTTGCGCAGGTATTCAGCGATCGCTTCATCCATTTCATCGCCGGCAATACGGATCGATTTCGCATAAACAATTCCTCCAAGAGAAATAACAGCGAACTCTGTTGTTCCCCCGCCGATATCGATGATCATATTTCCGGCCGCCTCTTCAACGGGCAAGCCGACACCAACCGCCGCCGCTTTCGGTTCCTCAATAAGTTCGACAGATCTTGCTCCTGCGCGTTCGCCTGAATCGCGAACCGCCCGTCTTTCGACTGCCGTAATACCGGAGGGGATCGCGATCACCATCGCCGGGCTCAACAACTTTTTACGGCCATGGACCTTACGGATAAAATACTTTAACATCGCCTCGGTGATCTCAAAGTCCGAAATGACCCCGTCTTTCATCGGCCTGATCGCGATAATATTGCCGGGAGTGCGTCCCAACATCTTTTTCGCTTCTTCTCCGACAGCGACCACGCGATTAGAATCTTTTTCAATAGCGACAACAGAAGGCTCGCAAAGGACAACGCCCTCTCCTTTGACAAAAACCAATGTTGTGGCTGTCCCCAAGTCAATACCGATATCATTGGAGAACAATCCGAGGACATAATTGAAGAGTTTTCTGCAGATTTTAAAGATTTTTTGTAACATAAGTATTCCCTTTGGGTTAAATCCGTAAGAAAATTTGGTGGAAATGAGTCAATAAATACTCGGATAATGATATATGAAAAGGAAATGCCTGTCAAACGATTTCTGACTGGCTGCTCGCCTGATAGGCAATCCCCTTATGTATCTAAAATGAGTATTAAAATAACAAGATGTGGTCTATTATCTCTTGCGAACCACTGCGCCGATCGCCCTAAAATGCCGGACG
>JAGLMJ010000023.1 GCA_023140095.1 Candidatus Omnitrophota bacterium
TATCCTATGTTACGTACTATATTAAGCCTTTACCTTTTTATATTTAGCTGTCCCGGGCAATTTTCCGGAAACGGACAATACGATCCAAATAATCAATTCACCGATAAAAACATACCTTCCATAATTTTGAAAAAATTCCAGGCTGGCATTTCTCCCAGCCGCTCTACCTGCTTCAAAATTAGCGGTTTCCGCTCCTGCCATTCCACCGACAATACCGCCGAGCAACATATTAATCGTAAGTATTATTAGTATGAGCCAAAGAACAGAGAAAACTATTCTTAGAAAAACATTTCTTTTCTCCCTTGGAGACCCGGCTTGATCGTTTTCCATTCCAACATCCCTTCTTTACATTCATTTCATTCTCTTTTTTCCTTAAAAAACCGTGAAATGAGCCCCCCGCACTCTTCTTCAAGCAACCCGGCAGAAACCTCGATTCTGTGATTGAGCCGGTTATTCTGAACTGTATTGGTCACCGAGCCGCAGGCCCCCGTTTTGGGATCGGCCGCTCCGTAGTAGATCCTCTTGATGCGGGCCAAAACAAGGGCGCCGGCGCACATGCTGCAGGGCTCGATCGTCACGTACATCATGCAATCATAAAGCCACTTGCAAGACAGGGCGCTGGCCGCCTGAGTGATGGCGATCATCTCGGCGTGCGCGGTAGGGTCTTTGAGCATTTCGACCTGATTATGGGCCTTGGCAATGATTTGGTTTTCATGGACGATGACGGCGCCGACCGGCACCTCGTCATTGTCTGCCGCGATCTTTGCCTGCTTTAGAGCTTCCCGCATGAAAATGTGTTCCGGTGAGAATGGGGCGTGTTCCATCTTACTTTTGAGATCTCGATCTTTTCCTAACCCTGTGGGCCGGGAGCAAGACCGTGACAAATGTTCCCTTTCGGAAGTCACTCTTGATCGTGATCTCTCCTTGATGGGTCTTAACGATGGAATAAACAATGGAAAGGCCGAGTCCTGAGCTTTTTTCCAGGCCGCGTGGTTTTGTTGTAAAAAATGGTTCAAAGACATGATCCAGGACTTCTTTGGGAATGCCGACACCGTCATCCCGGTAATCAATGCGCACGAAATTCAGCGCCTTTTGATATTTTGTCGTGATCTGGATCTTTCCGCCGCCACTAGGCAAAGCTTGGATCGCATTGGTCAGGACATTGTCGATCACCTGGCCCATATCCAGCGGCCCGATCGCGACATGGGGCAACCGCGAACTAAGCCTTAACTTCAGCGTGATATCGGAAACCTCCAGGGAATGTTTGAGCATGCCGACCGATTCCCGGATAACCGAATTAACCGAACAATGGCGCTCTTCGAGCTTGGCTCTGCGCCGGTTAAGGCTGACAATCCGGTCGGTCGTGTCATAACAATACCGCATTTGATCATTCATCGTCTGCAGGGTTTTCATGATATCGTTAAATTCTTTATACCCGATGTATTCAAAATGACGATCCTTGTATTTATCGATCAGGCTCTGCGAGCGGTCCATTAAACCTTTGAGCGGTTGCTGGATCTCACGGGTCGTTCCGGCGACAAAGTTTTGAAGCGCCTTCATTTTCTCCGACTCCCGGAGGAGCGACTCCATCTCTTTCCTCTGGCGCATATCCCGGAAGATCACATGGGCCTGGGCCACTTTTTTTCCGATAAAGACCGGAGAGGACATGAATTCCGAAGGGATGATCTTACCATTTTTATCCTTGATATTCAGATCGCTGCACATCGAAGGCACCCCGCTCATTACCTTCTTGAAACATTCCCGTGCCTTTGGCACGGAAGCTTTATCCATATAACTCTCTAAGTGCGTTCCTATGGCTTTTCCCGGCGAGACCTTGAATATATTGGCAACCGCCCTGTTGGCGTAAAGAATAATGCCTTTTAAATTGACCATCAGAATCCCCTCTGCAGCTTGTTCGCTCAAAAGCCGATAACGGTCCTCGGATGTCTTGAGTTTCGCGTGGACGGCCAGCTGCTCGGTAATATCCCGCCCGACGGTAAGCACATAACCTTTCGATCTATACGCCATATAAACCGCCGTGATCTGAATGGTCCGGACCTTCTTACCCTTAATAACTCTATTGACGATATAGGAAGCCGGCTTCTTCTTTCTCTTGATCTCTTCGAAGTACATTCGCCGCCATTGACGTACCGTTATTTTTTCCTTAAAAAAATCCGTTACGGGACGACCGAGAATATTTTTCTTGGCATACCCCAACCCCTTGGCCGTCGCATCGTTGACAAAAACGATGCGGGCGCGGTCGTCGGAGACAAGCACTTCGTCACCGATCTGGTCGACCATGTAGCGGAAGAAATTCAGTTCCCCCTTAGGGACGGGTAAACCTACTTTCTGACTTTGAACAAATAGTTTTTTTGAAGAAGTTTTGGGTTTGGCAGACGTCTTCAATGACGTTCGGGAGCGGGATTTTCGTAATGAGGGACGTTTTTTCTGAGTCATAGCATTTGTGTTTAGAGAACACAGTGCGTTCAGTCTTACGCTGGTTTCGGTAAAATGCGCCTAAGTGGAGTCGAACCACTAACCTTCTGCTCCGTAGGCAGACGCTCTATCCAATTGAGCTATAGGCGCTAATTTCCAAACTTTGTGCAGTATTATATCAGCGTTCTTGATATTAGCAAGCAGGTTAACTGGGTGGTTGTCTGTGGTGTTATTGATCAAAACTCGAAATCTTTAGACTGGATGCTTCGCTCGATCTCATCGACAGCTGCTGTCGCCTCTTCCATGCTGGTCTTAAATAACTCGCAATAAACCCGGACTGCCAGGTCCTTCTCTCCCTTGACCAGAAGGCGCCGGACATCGAACATGGTCAGCTTCTCCTTCTGAGAACCAAAATTGCCGTCGCGCCACATCTGCCTGAGGGAACGAAACCATCGGGAATGCAGAAAAATGTAGAAGCACAGACATAAAACGATTAGACTATAGATCCTAACCATTGGAACTAAGATACTCCTCTATCTTTTTAATGAGTTCGGAAGATTCTGCCGGTTTAACAAAATACTCTTTGACCCCTTCAAATTTGAATAATTCCTCCATTCCTTCCTTTGCCGTTATCACAACCACCGGGATCATGGCCCCGCCTTCGATGGCATTGAAGGCCTTCAAGGCGCGCAGAAACTCATATCCATTCATCGCCGGCATAACAACATCCAACAAGATCAGGTCCGGAGAACTTTTCTTGACCATTTCAATCCCTTCGTTGCCGTCACCCGCCGTAAAGACCTCATAACCTTTTTTCGTTAAAGCGGTCTTGATCACCTCAACGATCCCCTTATCATCATCAACAATTAATATCTTCTGCGGCACCGCCCACCCCCTCACATGCCTCGACCGGCATACCTTTTCTTCTTTAAAGGATTACTTATTTCATTATAGAATATAGAATGTCTTAAACAACCGAAAAATATTAAACTATACTAAACACAGATATAGTACGTAACATAGTTTGGTTTAAATTGCATCAACATAATATCACCAGATTATCCGTCGAGAGTAATTTTTTAGGAATCGTGAGAAATTAAACTATCCTATGTTACGTACTATAGGACCGTTCAACTCAAAAATTGCTAATATCTATTGCTTTCGTCAAAGAGTCCGATAAAATACCTTTAAGGAGAACAATATGGCATACAAAGATTTCATGAGCAAAATCCGGTATTGGGATAATCTGACGGTCAAATGGCTTATGCGCCATTTTTACTTCATGTTTTTCCAGATCGTCCTCTTCGTGATTTTCCTGTTCTGGTTCGTCAATATGTTCAACGTCATTGATACCAACTACCAGATCTCAAGAACATCCGTCCTTGAGCGCGCCGTCATGACCCAATCCATTAACGCGACGATCATCGTCCTTCTCCTGCTCCTCAATTCCTTCTGGATGCTTTACATTTTTAACGGCATCCAACGACTGACAAATATCCTTAAAGATATCAGCTACAACATCAACCGCCTGCGTATTCAGAATAAATAGCCCGTCTGAGTAAATATAGTATTCGCAAAACAAATTCGTTAGTTTTGAAGGGGCCTTTTCGTCTAAAGATAAAGTTTGAAAAGTTACGGATTTATATTGCGAATACTATACTAGAAATACTCCTGATATAAGTCCTTGACCCTGTTGGTAAAGTGCTTCGTCCAATGGGAATGGCCGTTTGAAGAGATCGAATACCGAAAGGTCTTTTTAAATCCGCTCTGAGCTAATCCGACAACCGACGAAAAAAGAGCCGTATGATTCAAGTTCTTGCGCAAAGGCAGATTCACTTGGCCCAATTTCACAGGCATGTTCATGGCCAGACCGATCTTCTCGATAAAACCGGGCAAAAGTGACCCGCCGCCGATCATCGTCATGCCGCTATTGATCCGGTCCTTTAAGCCCGAATGCACAACAGCCATCCGGATACGCTCAACGAGCCCCTCGGCCTTCGGTTTGATCGCCTCGAAGATCAGGCCTCTTTTGATCGGAATGTAGACGTCCTCCCTTTTGACTAAGATCTCCTCATCCTTGTGCTCATCAAAACTTGATGCCATGGCATAGGATTTCTTGATCTCCTCAGCGAGGTCAAAAGGCAAATTGATCCGGTCAGCGATATTATTGGTGAAATCATCCCCGCCGATATTTATTTTTTCGAGAAACCGCAGTATGCCATCAAGAAAAACGAGAACGCTCGTGTACTGCGACCCGATATCCACAAGAATGCAGCCGCTCTTTTTCTCCTCGTCACAAAGAATAACCTCTGAAGTGGCGTAACTGCTGAAAAAAACATTTCCCACATCATACCCCGCTTGATGAACAGCCTTGGTAATGTTGCGGATGCGGTTGGCGTTGATCAGGATCATTAAAGAATGAACGCCGAGTTTGCGCCCGTAAAGGCCGACCGGGTTCAATGCCGAATTCACATCATCGACCTTATAATACTGAGGCAGATCATGCAAGATCTCCTCCTCGATCTTGATCCCTAATAATCGCGCATTATTATTGAGTTTCTTCATATCCCGACGGGTAATGATCTTATTGCCCCGGTCAATCAACGGAATGACCGTATTGGTCTGGCGGGTTTCGATCATCGCCCCGCCTATGCCAAGCTGCACTTGCCTAAATTTAATCCCGGTCTTCTTGGTCAGCTCATGGATGGTGTAATGAATGCATTCGGAAAATTCCGCCAAGTCACTGACCGCATTATCCTTAAACCCGTGGCTTTTATGCTCGTAAGCGCCGACCAGTTCCATATCCGTCGGGTCTTTGATCTTAAGAATGCCGGCCTTGATCTTTTGCGCTCCTATATCAATGCCGCAATAATATTTTTCGGTCATTATTTTGTTTAACATAATATTTTAGACTTTAGACTATAGTCCAATCTATTTCTTTCCAATAATCGGTTCCTTAAACCGGAGGTCAACGTATTTGACCTGTTTCATGTCCAACTTGCCATGGGATAAGACCACTCCCAAAACCTTGATCCTTCGTTCAATATTGTTCCGGTCAAGAATGATCATCAGATCATTGGACAGCGTAAAATGGATCTTCGATAAGTTCTCGACGTTAATTGTATCGATCGAGTGCGAGGATAGGCTTTTCTCGGCGCGGAAAAGATTGGCGATCTTAAGAGCGATCTTGATGTCGGTCCCCCGAAACGGCATTCCCCGGACCAATTTTCGGTTGTCCGCCTTTATCCCGGTAATCAGCGGCAAGTCCTTATCCGCTTCTCCCTCTGTCGACAATACGACACCCTCATCATCTAAAGTGGCAACATGGGCTTTGACCCGTATTTGCGCAAAAGGGAACCGCTGCTTCGCGAGAACATCGATCCGGTTCGGGAAACGCTTCATCACCTTCAATTCGGAAGCCTGGGGATACTTGTAACTTAACCGGCGCTGGATAGCCTTGATGTCGATCTCAAAAATATTCTTACCGACGATATTCCTAAGATCCCGCTTATTAATGAATTGCAGAGAAGGATCAATAATGACAGACCGGATCCTAAAATATTCCGTATGACGGAAAAGATAGATCAATCCGCTGCTGATCCCAAAGCCGATACCGGCCACGAACAGGGTAATGAGGATAAACTTAATAATGAAGGGTTGTGTCTTTGATCTCTTTTTTTTTGCCATGAGCGAGTTCCATTAGTTGAAAACATAGTTGATCGAAACTTATCCCTTGCGCGAAAGCCGCCTTGGGCAGCAGGCTCATCGACGTAAAACCGGGGATCGTATTGACTTCGAGAACATAATGTGCCTGATCGCGGTCGAGTATGAAATCGACTCTCGAAAAATCAGCGCACCCTAAAACGTGATGGGCGCAAAGGGCCGTCCGTTTTAGATCGCGTGAAACATCTTCCGGTATCCCGGCCGGAACGATATAATCGGTCATTCCCTTTGTGTATTTCGCTTCGTAATCGAAAAATTTTCGTTTCGGACAGATCTCGACGACCGGCAATGCTTCTTGCCCGAGGATCCCGACCGTTAACTCTTTACCTTCGATATATCGTTCAAGCAATACCTTCGGGCCAAATTCCCGCGCGCATGTAATCGCGCTTCTCAGCTCTTGAGGGGTCATCGCTAAATGGATACCGATGCTCGACCCTTCGCATGCCGGCTTAACAACGACAGGAAAGCCGCCTAGTTGCCGGACAACCGCGTCGATGTCGAGCTGATCGTCCCTGGATAAAGTAACATAAGAAGGAACATTGATGTTATTTTTCTTAAATAAATTTTGCGCTAAAGCCTTATCGATCGCCAAACGGCTCGCCTCAATACCGGATCCGGTGTACGGAATACTCATCTCCTCCAGAATCGACTGGATCGTGCCGTCTTCACCCAGATGCCCATGTAAGGCAATAAACGCGGCGTCTATACCGGCTTCTTCGATCACAGAGCGGATCTTCTTATATTCCCCGTCGAGAATATCCAACGCGATAATATCGCACCCCTGCCGAAGAAGGGCTTCCGTGATCGCCTTTCCCGACTTAAGCGAGATCTCGCGCTCGGAGGAAACCCCTCCCATTAAAACACCAACACGTCCGAATTGTTCTCTTGATGTGTCCATCATGATACTTCCGCGGCCGCGGACCGCTTTTTCAAGGCCTCGGCAAGATCGTCGGCGATTGCGCCAACATCCCCGGCCCCTAAGGTCAAAACCAGATCCTGGGGCTTAACAACATCCAGCAAATGATCAATGATCTCTCCCTTCGGGATATAACAAACAGGCCTGTCCGTTATAGCCCGGATCTGTTCACACAACTTCTCAGCGGTCACTCCCTCAATGGGCTGCTCGCTGGCCGCGTAAATATCGGTCACGATCAATTGATCGCTGTAAACTAAACTCTGGGCGAAGTCTTCCAGCAATCCCTTGACCCGCGAATAGCGGTGCGGCTGAAAGACCGCAATAAGCCCATTGGTTTCCCCGCCGGCGGTCATCTCCTGGACAGACCGCTTGAACAACTGCGCCGTTTCAAGGGTGGCCTTTATTTCCGTCGGGTGATGGGCATAATCATCAATGACCCAAATGTCATCGACCCTTGATTTTAACTGAAACCGCCGCTGGACGCCCTTGTAGCTCTTGAGGCTTTCACAGATCGTGTCAAACTCGATCGAAAGGCTTAAACCTAAGCTGATGCAAGCAAGGGCATTGGCGATATTATGCCGTCCGGGAATTTTTAGCAGAACCTGCCCGCGATCGACTCCGTCAACAACACAATTAAACCTTGAATCAAAATGATCGAACTTGATATTGACGGCGCTAATATTGTTTTCCGGGGAGAATCCATATGTTTTAAAAGATTTCCCGCTCTCCTTGACCATGTTCAACAGGGGTTCGTCGTCGCCATAAGCTAATATTGTGCCGCCTTCTCTTGTTTTTCCGATAAACGCGCGGTACGCATCTAAAACATTTTGCCAGTTATGATAATAATCAACATGCTCAAGGTCGACGTTTGTAATGATCGAATAATGCGGCCTAAAGCATAAGAACGACCCGTCACTTTCATCCACCTCCGTCACAAAATATTTACCCTCGCCTAATTCCGCATGAGCGCGTGTTCCGTTAACGATCCCTCCAATGGCTGTCGTCGGCTGCAGGCCGGCTTCCTCCAGCAGATCGGCAGCCATCGACGTGGTCGTCGTCTTCCCGTGAGCGCCGGCAACCGTAATACCGATATATCCTTCCATGAGTTCCGCTAAAAACTTGGCTCTTTGTAAAACAGGGATCTTCTTTCTTTCCGCTTCGACTAATTCCGGATTATCATCACGGATCGCCGAAGAAAAAACAACGCAGTCGGCCCCCCCGATATTCTCCCCGGCATGACCTGAAAAGATTTCGGCCCCTCTCGCTTTCAAGCGTTCCGTCATTGGGTTGCTGCGCAGGTCGGAGCCGCTGACACGATAGCCCTTATCTAACGATAAGGCCGCTAAAGCGCCCATCCCGATACCGCCAATACCAATAAAATGATAATGCTTGCTCATGCTCTAATTCCTATCGGACAATGTTGGCTATAAGCTTTAAGCTATAATTATCCTCTATCACCTGGTATAGCTTAAGGCTTACAGCTTACATCCTTTTTTACTCGTTTTTTAAATACTTAACCCACGCGTCGTTGAGGTCATCGACATTTTTAAACCGCACGTACACCGAATCAACCGCCCAGGAAAACGGCTTGCCGTCTTTTAACTTCCGGCATAGGCGGACAAACTTCTGCTCGCCAAACTCGTTGATCATAAAATTAACGACACTGGCCGACTCTGCGTAAAAAAGTTTGACGAGGGCCATGTTCGTTCGGGCTCTCACCCGCATAAGGGACAACTCGTTTAAAGGCTTAAATGTGCCGTCTTCGATCGCCTTGCGGACCAGATCATGCGAGCCCCATCGCTTAGCTTTTTCCTGATACATGGCGACCCCCTCCTCAAACCAGGCGGGAACCATCGCCTTAAATCCCACAAATTCACGGAATATGATATGCCCAAGTTCGTGCGGCAGGGTTGAGTCGAAAAAACCATGGGCGGAAGGAAAAGTGCGGATCAATTTGAACTTCGGCGAGGCCGCGCCAGACGACCAACCGGCTTGTTTGCTGGATTCGACATAATCCTTCATGTCGTCATAGATATAGATTTTGGCCCGTTCATCCCAGTTCCACCCTTTATACCGCGTAAACCCAAGATTCCTTGTGATCTCGACATAATACTGTTCAGCCGTTCGCTCGACGGTCTGGACAAAATCGAACGGGGCCTTTTTATAATAGATAATAAAATGCTGGCGCTTATGTTCTTTCCACTCTCGCGCGCAGGCAGAAGACCCCATAAACGCAAAAGCAAAAAGAATGATTGCAATGACCTTTAACTTCATTGTGCCAAACATAGCGCCTCCTGTACTAGTCTTTCAACCGCATCGGGAAAACAAACATCGGCCAACTTCTTAGTTGTATCCCGGCTATCGAATACCGTTAAGATCGTTTCGCTAAGCCTTGAGGCCGAGAAGTCCTTATCTTTGATCAATTGAGCGGCACCAGCGTCGCACAAAACAGACGCATTTTCTTTTTGATGCCCATAGGCGTGAGGATAAGGAATAAAAATTGCCGGTAACTTAAACCTGATTATTTCGCTGACAGTAACAGCTCCTGCCCTGGAAATAACCAGATCGGAAATATGATAGGCCTTTTCCATCTTATCTAAAAAATCAAATAACGCAAAGGGTATTCCCAATTGATTATACCGGTCCTGGAGCTTTTGGTGATCCTGCCCTCCGGATATATGGATCACCTGAAAATCCAGTTGTTCCCTTAAACTTCCGGCTGTTTCAATAAAGACTTCGTTAATGCGCCGGCTTCCCTGGCTTCCGCCAAAGACCAGGATCGTGCGTTTCCCCTCTTTCAATTGAAATTCACTGAGAATAGCCGTCCGGTCGGCGTCATCTTTGGGGAGATGGCACGGACATCCGGTCAAGACCGTCTTTTTGGGATCGAAATACCGTTCGCTCTTTTGAAAACTGACCGCGATCTTTTGGACGAACTTCGCTAACAGCGCATTCGCCCGGCCGGGAACCACGTTCTGTTCATGGATCAGCGCCGGGCACCTTAAAACAACCGCGGATAAAACAACCGGAAAGGCGCCGTATCCCCCAAAGCCAAGGACAGCGTCGGGCCTGAATTTCTTTAATGACCTGAAGGATCGAAACACGGCCTTGATCATGCGCACCGCCGAGACAACCTTACCCCTAAACGAGGCGCCGACAAAACCCTTCGCCCCAACCTCCTCGAAGGTAAAGCCGCTTTTTTGTATTTGTTTCCGGCCACGGGTAAAAGACCCAAGAAACAGGATATCATTGCCCGCGCGCTTAAGTTCCTTGGCAACCCTTAGCGCCGGAAAAAGATGCCCTCCTGTTCCGCCTGTGGCAATAATGAATTTCATGAGAAAGCACCCTTAGACAATGTTGGCTATAAGCTATAAGTCTTAAGCTATACCTGGTTGTAGGAGATAATTATAGCTTACGGCTTAAAGCTTACAGCTATAAATCTTGTATCCTCGAGATATTCAACAATAACGCGACCGCGATCATGTTAAAAATTAAGGATGACCCTCCATAGCTTATGAACGGAAGAGGCAACCCTTTCGTCGGGAAAGCCCCGATGCTCACACCAATGTTCACAACGGCCTGAAGTCCGATCATCACAACAATGCCAAAAGCCAAATAATAGCCAAAGGGATCCACTGTCCTCTTGGCAATGCGCGCGCCCTGCCAAATAAGAGCCGCGAACAAAACAACCACGGCAAGCGTTCCCAACAAGCCCAATTCCTCACCGATGATCGAAAGAATAAAATCGGTATGGGCCGCCGGAAGATAAAAAAGTTTCTGAACGCTTTTACCCAGGCCGACCCCGAAAACGCCCCCTGATCCCAAAGCGATCTGGGATTGCGATAACTGAAAACCGATTCCCGCCGCGTCTTCCCAGGGATTGAGAAACGCGATAATTCTTTTCAGCCGATAAGGAACGCTGACAACTAAGAAAAATAAGACGGGCATGGTCAACAATGCCAGGATACCAATATGCAAGATCCTTGCCCCGGCCGTGAACATCATAATAAGGATGATCACCGCGATCAGCAAAGAATTGCCTAAGTCCGGCTGCTTAACGATCAGCAGGCAAAGAAGGCACAAAATAATAATGAGCGGCAGAAAACCTTCCAGGAAATTCTTGATCTTGTTCTGCTTGCGCGCCAGGAAATCAGCGACATAAACCAATACGGCCAGTTTGGCAAATTCGGAAGGCTGAAAATGAAACGGCCCTATACTAAACCAACGTCGAGCTCCGGAGATCTTTCTTCCAATGCCCGGAATGAGAACAAGAACGAGCAAGGCAATGACAATAAGAAGAAGCGGCTTTGCAGCCGCTCTGAGGTCCCGGTAATCAAAAGCCATGACGCATAAGACGGCCATCAAACCGATCAACAAAAACAACAAATGCCTGCTTAGAAAATAGGTCTTATCCCCCAATTCCTGAAGCGCGTAAATGCCGCTTGAACTGTAGATCATTGTGATCCCGAGGCTGATAAGAAGAGTAACAATAACCGCTATAGATATTCGGATGTCGCGCATATTATTCTAATTGATGGACAATTTCTTTAAACACACGGCCGCGGTGCTCAAAATCGGTGAACATATCAAAACTAGCGCACATCGGGCTTAAAAGGACACAATCCCCTTCGGACGCGCTTTGCCTCGCCCTGATAACAGCATCCTCCAACCCCTCACATTCTTCGAAGCCGGTCAATGCGTCAAAGGCCTGCCGGATCTTCTGCCTCGCCTCGCCTATGGCATAGATCTTCTTCACCTTCTGCCGCACAGGTCCCGCCAGGAGGGAGAAATCAATATTCTTGTCCCTTCCGCCGCAGATCATCAGAACCGGCCGGTCAATGCTTCGCAGTGCCCACCTAGCCGCTTCAACCGTCGTTGCCTTGGAATCATTGATGAAATCAATGCCGTTAAGATCGCGCACCTTCTCTAACCGGTGTTCGACCCCTTTGAATCCTTTAAAAACTTCCCGACAGCGTTCTTTATTGACGCCGAGGATCCGCCCGACTTCCAAAGCAGCTGAATGATTGGGATCCGTGCTTTCTTCATCATCCGACGGAGAATCAAAAAAAACCACTTGAGACCTTACTTCCGGCGCCAGGCCTTTCAACTGCGAATCATGATAATTCAGAACGGTAAAATCATCCGGCTCCTGGTTTACAAAGATCCTCTTTTTCGCCTGCAAATATTCCTGAATGTCCTTATGCCGGTCAAGGTGATTCCGGCTGAAATTCAATATAACCGCGATGTGCGGCTTAAACCCCGCAACCCTCAGGCCATTATCCGGATGCGTCCTGAACGTCGAGTCAGGATCAAGAACGGATTCCAATTGGAAGGAACTTGTCTCTAGAACGACGCAATCTTTATCGTCGAGATCAAGAACGAACTCCGAGAAAGGAAAACCAACGTTTCCGCATAAGCACACCTTGTAACCGCCATGCTCAAGAATATCCCGGATAAGCGTTGCGACGGTGGTCTTGCCATTGCTCCCTGTCACAGCAATGATCGGCTTCGCACAAAATTGCGCGGCAAACTCGATCTCCCCTAAGACAGGGATTCCCTTATCTCTAGCCCACACAACAGGCAGCGCGTCAAAGCGTACGCCCGGGCTTAAGACCACCAGGCCCCCCTCCTCGATAAATTCTTGCGTATGGCCGTTAAATTCTGAGGCAATATCGTGGTCAAACGCCCAGCCTTTAAATTCTTCCGTTAAACAACTCTCCGGCCCCTGCTCGGAAATTCCCGCTTTTCCGTTTAAAGAAGTGACGAGCCTTGCCAACGCCATTCCGCTTCGTCTTCCCCCGATAATAACAATTTTTTTACCTGCTATGTCCATTGGATATAACCTTTCCTTCCAGAGATGTTATCTGATCTTTAACGTCATTAATGTAATCAGGGCCAGGATGATCGCAATGATCCAGAAACGGA
>JAGLMJ010000024.1 GCA_023140095.1 Candidatus Omnitrophota bacterium
ATATCGCTAAACCTTTTAACCGGAATAGTTATTGCCCCTTCTTCAATGGTTTCCACAGGAATTTCACAGGATATCCCAATGTCTAGATCTGTCGCATTAAACCTTAGTTTAGACTTTTTTGCCTCGATCAATATATTGGAAAGAATAGGTAATGTTGTTTTACTGGAAACAACATTTTGAACTGTCTGTATGGCAGATGAAAGAATATCTTTGGGAACTTTAAGCTTCATTTTATTAACATCCTCCCTTTCTATAATTCCTTAGAAAAATAGTAACCGTATTAGTAGTGCCTGTGAAGAATTTTAGAAACTCCAAAACATGTTTAACCGCAAAAGGATACAAAAATTTTACCTGTGAATAATACCTGAAAAAGAAATGAATTAATGTTGTAAAATTGTGGTTAACTCTCTTAAGATTTTCTTTAGTTCTTCTCCGTTTGTTTCTGCGAGCTTTTTTTCAATCTTTTTGAAAGAATAAAGCGCTGTTGTGTGGTCTTTTCCTCCAAAAGCATTTCCGATTTCCGGAAAAGACATATTGGTCAGTTGGCGAGAGAGATACATGGCGACCTGCCTTGGAAAAACAATGTTTTTGTGGCGCTTCTTTGCCCGTAATTCGAAAAGAGGAACATTAAAAAAGGCAGAAACCGACTTCTGGATCATATCAACACTGATTATTTTGGATGTTTCTTCGACCATGTCTTTTAGGATCGTTTTTGCCATTTCTAAGGTGATCGGCCCTTCATCAAGCAAAGAATAAGCAACGACGCGAATCAAGGCCCCCTCCAGCTCCCGGATATTGGTCCGGATCTGTTCGGCGATAAAATGGATAACAGCATCAGGAACATGGACAGGCTCATGCTCTACTTTTTTCTTTAGGATAGCGACCCGGGTTTCAAAATCCGGAGGATGAATATCCGTGATCAGTCCCCAGGCAAAGCGCGAACTGAGACGCTCCTCCAGATTGGCGATATCTTTTGGGGGACGGTCCGATGTGATAATGATCTGCTTGCGGTTGTTGTGCAAATTATTAAAGGTGTGAAAGAATTCTTCCTGTGTCGATTCTTTCCCGGCGATAAATTGGATATCATCGATTAAAAGGACGTCCATCTCTCTGTATTTTGAGCGGAACTGCGACGTTGACCGGTGGCGGATGGCGTCGATCAGCTCATTGGTGAAGCGCTCTGAAGACATGTAGCAGTATTTCAATTTTGGGTGGAGCTGATTTAATTTATGAGTGATCGCCTGGATGAGATGGGTCTTGCCTAAGCCCACCTGGCCATAAATGAACAAGGGGTTATAGGCCTTTGCCGGCGATTCAGCGACGGCAAGGCTCGCGGCGCAGGCAAAACGATTAGCCGGCCCGATAACAAAATTATCGAAGGTAAAGCGGGAATTGAGGTTTGTTCTCAAAGAAGCGGGCTTTTCAACCTCCTCCTCGACGGGGACGATCTTGGCTTGAGGCGCATTATTCAGGATATGGGGATTGACGGAAAACTCCAAAGACACGCGGCGGCCGGCAAGCCGCGTTATGATTTCCTCGAGGAGGTTTTGATAATGCTCGACGATCCAGCTTTTAAAAAAGTCATCCGGGGACTCTATAATAAGAGTATCCGGATTTTTTTCGTTGATCTCAACGGCGGCAAACCATGTTTCATAAGAGGTTTTTCCTACGCCAGCCTCGATTTCTTCTTGTGCTTTTTGCCAAAGGTCTTTTAGTGACATGTGTTTATCAAAATCCGGGTGTGAGTATTTAACGGGCTTCCAGACGCCATAAGTTCTTGCAAATAAAGGAATTAGAGGTGAGGCAAAAATCTTTTAACAGGTTTTCCACAGCTGTGAATTTAAGTGCAATTGCCCAAACATGTTAAGGAGCGGTTCCTCTGTTTTTCTTTCCATGCCCGATGTTTTTAATGATCGAAGAAGCACCGGACTATCGCTAAAAGACGGCTTCTTCGTCGCAAACGGTAAGATCTTTTCGGTAAAAAATGAAACGCCGGTGGAAAGTTGTTCTATTATAGCAAAGAATGATTTTATTACAAATTAAATTTTCTGCTCCGGGAAAGTTTTTCTAAAAAGATCATTTTGTATGTACGATTTTCTATCGGGCGATGTTTTTAATGCTGGATTTCAGAAGGCAAAGACAAAACAGCCTAGCGCAGGCAAGATTCTTCGACGGGACGGGACAATAAAGACATAATTGTCGTAACGTCTTATATTGTGAAATGTTTGGGCTCTAGTCTTGGGGAAATCGCTTGACTATCAAAAGGCGTATGCTATAATCTACCAATTATGAAAAAGAATCTTAAGACACCAACGATATTGAAGGGTAAAAGAACCCACGGTTTTCGCAAACGCATGGAAACAAGCAACGGCCGCGATGTGATTAATCGCCGCCGCGCTAAGGGGCGAAAACGGCTTAGCAAATAGAGCTGGCTGATGCCGGCCGTCTTAGTTTATGGCTTGGATTTCTATTAGAATTATAAAAGCATATCAAAAAGTGAGCCACACGTTTTTTCCAAGGACGTGCCGGTTTCACCCATCGTGTTCGCAATACGCCTTAGAATCCATACAAATGTACGGTTTTTTTAAAGGTGCTTTTAAGGCGCTCATCAGAATTCTTAAATGCTCCCCGCTATTCCGCGGGGGATATGACCCCGTAAGGTAATTTTCATATGGAAAAAAGATTATTTTTAGCTATTGGCTTATCTATACTAGTTGTATGGCTCTACTCTTTTAACGCTCCTAAGCCTCTGGATCCCTCCTCCCTGCAGGAAACATCAGAAACCGTTGACAATAAAAGAAATGTGGAAATATCAAAGGAAAGTAAAGAAGCCTTCTCTTCTACGGAAACATTAGAAGCCCCGCCTGAACAGGGTCAAAGAATTGATGAAACGGTAGAGATTTTGGATTCCCAAAGGCTGGAAATTGAAATTTCTAATATCGGGGCAACAATAGACAAGGTTAAGATCAAGGAATATGATATCTCCCTTCCTCTTGTTGGGATAACCGGGATATCAGGGTACGAAAAGACGCCTTTTGTTCTGGACCAAAGCGGCGAAGGGGAAATCCAATATACCTATGAAAACGACGACGTAAAAATAGTTAAGACATACGCAGTTGGTGAGGGTGATTATATTATAGAATCTGGGATTAGCTTTTATAACAAGTCTGATATATCCAAACTGATTAAGCTGAATATAAAAAGCTATTCGATAGAAATGTCCAGTCTGGACAAAAAAAGCGAAAAGATAGACAGGATAAAAGCTCGGGACAAGTCTCTAAATGAGTATGTAATAAATTCTAAAAATGGAATACATCGTAAAGCAGGAGCTTTTAAATTTTCTGCGAAGGATAAAAAAGAAGAATCTGGGCAGGTTCTTTGGAGCGGGTTCCGGAACCGATATTTTTGTCTGTTAGTCAAGCCACAGTATGAGACGCAAGGCTATAGGGTTAATCCTGTTGGCGAGAACTCCTTAGACTTGATAATTGAAGCAAAGGAAATTACGATTCCCTCACAAGGAAATGTCCAATTTGATTCTATTATTTATGCCGGGCCAGAGAAGATCGATGTATTGAAGGAGTATGGCCTTGGATTTGAGAAGATTAGAAAATACTACCGGTTTGCTTTATTCGATGGCATTGCTAAGATCATTGCCAGCTTGATGCGGACACTTCATAAAATCATTCCGAGTTGGGGGATCTGCATCATATTGATCAGCATCATTATCTATTTCTCCATGTATCCTCTGACTATGAGAGGAATGCTTTCAATGAAGAGAATGCAATCTCTGCAGCCCATAATCCTAAAACTTAAGGAAAAATATAAAGATAATCCCCAAAAAATGAACAAGGAAATGATGGGGCTTTATAAGGAACACAAGGTGAATCCTTTAGGGGGCTGCTTACCGATGTTGTTGCAAATGCCTGTGTTTATAGGGCTTTACCAAGTTTTATGGCGATCGGTCTCATTTAAAGGGGCCCAATTCTTGTGGATTAAGGACTTATCTCAGCCGGACCGGCTGTTTATTTTTCCGTTTTCATTGCCGATCATAGGGAATGAACTGAATTTATTGCCCCTGATCATGGTAGTGGTTATGTTTTTCCAACAGAAATTATCCGCTAAAAACATGGTTGCTGCTGATCCAAGCCAAGCCGCTCAACAAAAGATGATGGCTACGATTATGCCCATATTTCTAGGGTTCATCTTTTATAAGTTTGCTAGCGGGCTGACGCTTTATTTTACCATGTTTTACTTCTTCTCTACATTCACGCAGTGGAAAATGTCCAAATCAGTAAAGGTGGGTTAGGCTATGGAAGAAAAAAGCCATAAGGAAAATTTGCCGAAGAGTATCGAGGTGGAGGGGAGCACTGTAGAAGAGGCGATCAAGAAAGGCCTCGAATTCCTCAATATCTCCCGCGAGGATGTTACAATAAAGATTGTCTGCGAAGAGAAAAAGGGGCTTTTTGGCATGGAGGGGGCAAAGCCAGCGAAGATAAAAGTCTCTCCCAAAGAAAACGAGAATAATTCTTGATTTTTCCGGAGTTTATACGAAAATAAAGAAGGTTCTTTAAGAGACGTTTCACGTGAAACACAAAAAACAATAGTTTCACGTGGAACATTACGAACGCGTCTGACATAGATTTTAAATATTCATTAAAATCTCCAATCGTAAAAAGTCATGGCAAAGATCATATGCATATGTAATCAGAAGGGGGGGACAGGGAAAACCACAACGACGGTTAACCTATCTGCCGCCCTGGCGGAGCTCAACAAAAAAGTTTTGATCGTTGACGTCGACCCTCAAGGGAACGCTACAAGCGGGGTAGGGGTCAACAAAAACGAACTTGACAGGTCTGTTTACGAGGTCTTACTGCATAAGTGTTCCGTAGAAGAAGCCTTGATCACGAACATTTACCCTAATCTGGATATTGTTCCATGCAATATTGACCTTACCGGCGCTGAAATTGAACTGGTTGGAGTTCTGGCAAGAGAGAATCGTCTTAAGAGGGCTCTTGACCCCATAAGCGGAAATTATGATTATGTTTTTATCGATTCTCCGCCGTCCCTGGGGCTTTTAACATTAAACTCTTTGGTGGCAAGCGACGGGATTATCGTGCCCATACAGTGTGAATTCTATGCACTAGAAGGAGTATCTCAGCTTATGAACACCTTGGCTTTGATCAGAGACGGGCTTAATCCTGAAATATATATCGAAGGCGTTCTCATGACTATGGCGGACTACAGAACAAATTTAACAACGGAAGTTATTAATGAAATCCGTGGGTATTTTAAAGAGAAAGTATATGAAACTGTTATTCCGAGAAATATTAGGCTGAGCGAGGCTCCGAGCTATGGGAAGCCGATCACTCTTTATGATACCCATTCGATAGGGGCTCAGCGCTATCGTCAGCTTGCCAAGGAGGTTCTGGGAGAGATAAGGGACCCCATTAACCGCTTGGAAACAAACGACTTAGGTAATGATGAGCTGCTGGTTGAGCAACCAAAAGGAAGCGAAACAGGGACGATTGGATAGAAGGATTAGCGCATATTAATGTTCAAACATTGAACAATTAAGGCCGACAAAATCAAAGATTTTGGCGAGCCTCGTCATTTCCTTCTAATGGGAATACGGAAAGATGACGGGAGGCAAAGGATGGAAGGAAAGGCTTTAGGAAAAGGGCTGTCTGCGCTTATTCCCGAAAAGGAAAAAGATGCGGTTGTCAAAAGCGAGGGAGTTGCTTATTTGAAAACGAATTCCATTCAGAATAACAGCTTGCAGCCCCGCACGAATTATGACGACGAAAAACTTAATGACCTAAAGGCCTCCATAAAAGAAAAAGGGGTTCTGCAGCCGATCCTTGTTCGTGAAAAAGCGGGGCAATATGAAGTTGTTGCCGGAGAACGCCGGCTCAAAGCGGCGCGCGCGCTCGATCTCGAGGAGGTTCCGGTGATCATTAAGGATGTGACCGATCAGGAAGCCTTTGTGATCGCCTTAGTGGAAAATATTCAAAGGGAAGAGTTGAACCCGATCGAGGAAGCGGAAGCTTACCGCAAGCTTATCGAGGAGTTTTCTTACACGCAAGAAGAGGTTGCTCAGTCCGTCGGGAAAGACCGCTCAACGATCAGTAATCTTTTAAGGGTCCTAAAACTGCCCGTTGAGATCCGAAGAAGCGTTTATAATGGCGAACTTTCCGTCGGACATGCGCGCGCGCTGTTAAGCGTTGAAATCCCGATGCAGAGAGATAGTCTTTTTGTTTTAACGATGAAAAAAGGCCTCTCTGTCCGCGAGCTGGAAAATCTTGTACAATCAAAATCTAAAGGCGGGACCCGGCGGGCAAGCAGTCAAACAGCTAAAGACCACGAGGTGATCGCGCTGGAAGAAGACCTGCAAAGAACTCTCGGGACCAAAGTTCGCCTGATGCCGCAAAAGAAAAGAGGGAAGATCGTCATTGAATATTATTCTCTGGACGACCTGGACCGCATTATCCAGATAATCAAAAAATGATGTTTTCCCAATCTCCTCGAATTTTAATCCGACAAGGAACAAGAGCATGAACGCATAGAAAGAAGGGTTAGTTATGATCAGAGGCATGACAGGATTTGGACAGGCGCAAGTGTTATCAGGAAAGATAAAAGCGCTGATAGAGACAAAAAGCGTGAACCAAAGGTATTTAGATATAAATTATTTTTTGCCGGTAGGTTTTGGCTCTATCGAAAATAAGATACGCCAAATGATCAAACGGGAAATTCACCGGGGACGGGTCACGGTTTCTATGAAGATTATCCAAAAAGAAACGCAAGAAGTCGTTCTGAACAAGGACATTGCCAGAAAGCATTTGAGGAACGTCGCACGCCTTAAAAAAGAGGTTGGCGTTAAAGGGGACCTGTCTCTTTCTGACCTGGTCCGGCTTCCGGGAGTTTTGGAAGCCAAAGAAACGGTGATCAAGCCGGAGGCCTTATGGCCGGTTTTGGAGAAAGGGTTCATCAAAGCGCTGCAAGGGCTTGTGAATATGAGAAGGAGCGAAGGCCGCAGCCTTGCCCTGGACATCATGGACAAATTAAGACGCATGTCATTGCAAGTAAAGAAGATACAGAGTAAAGCAAAAGCGATCTTGAGTGAAAAAAAGAAAAAATTAACCAAAGAAGAGTTCCGTTCATTTCAAAGAAGCATTGACGTCAACGAAGAGATCACGCGTTTAGTGCATTATATTGATGAGATCAAGCCTCTTTTAAAAGGCAAAATATCGGTAGGAAAGAAAATCGATTTTATTGCCCAGGAAATGCAGAGGGAAACGAATACGATCGGGTCAAAACTTCAGGACAAGGTTGTGTCTAATGCCGTGATCGCCTTAAAGAGCAAGATCGAAAAAATTCGCGAACAATCTCAAAACATTGAATAACATTTGGACCATTCGTTATGAAGAAGGGCAAAATTATTATCATTTCCGGCCCTTCGGGTTCCGGCAAAACAACTCTTTACAAAAAACTGCTGGAGGACCGGAAGTTAAAAAAAGAAATCGTTAAGACCGTCTCTGTTACGACGAGGGCAAAGCGTTCGGGAGAGAAACACGGGCGCGATTATTTTTTTGTCAGCCCAAAGATGTTTCAGTATAAAAAAAGGAACGGACATTTTCTGGAGACAGAAAAGGTCTTTGACAACTATTACGGAACACCTAAAAAGAACGTTCAGGGCCTTCTCAATGCAGGGAAAAATGTGTTGTTGTGCATTGACGTTAAAGGGGCCAGGACGATTCGAAGGAAATTTCCAAAAGCAGTGGCTGTTTTTATCAAGACATCCTCTTTAAAGGTTCTTGCGGCCCGACTTAAAGGAAGGGGCTCTGAAAAAAAGAATATTATGAAAATAAGGCTTCAGACGGCGCGAGAGGAATTAATGGAAACAAAAAAGTATGATCATGTGATCATTAATGATCATTTAAGAACAGCTTATAGCTGGCTAGCGGCAATCGTTAAAGCAGATCTTGCTAAAGGCCCCGGTAATTAGTTTTGAGTAAAAAAAGCGCTTGGGAAGGTCTCAGGACAGATGTAAGTTCTAATAGATCCTAAAGTTAGAGCAAATGAAAGCAATCTTTTCTGCCAGGAGAGGACTAATAATTCTTTTTGACAATATAAGGTACATATGATATATATATCCCTATTCTTCTATTATGTAAAATAGGGGTTTTTTATTCAAAATACAATCGAGTTCAATAACCTGGAAGGATATGTAAAAATGTCAGATTTGCCCATTGAAGAATTATTGCCCAGAGCAAAACACAGCATTTATAAGCTTGTCAGGATGGCTTCAACCCGCGCGCTGGAGCTTTCGGATGGCGGACGGTGTTTAGCCGAAAACATCACCACAGAGAAATTTACGACCATGGCGCTTGAAGAAATTGCTCAAGGGAAAATAATATTACAGACAGAAACAGGCGGAAAAGCCCTCAAAGAGGAATCTCCAGAAGATCCCCAAGAGGAAGATAAAGACGAATACGCATTGGCTGAATAGCGTTCTTTTCACAGCATAGGAAAGCAAGCACGAACGAAGTGAGGCGTTTTCTTGTATCGATCGGAGCAAAAGCGTGGTTAAACAGAAAAGAGTTATTTTAGGCGTTACAGGCAGCATTGCGGCCTATAAATCGGCAGAGATCATAAGAGGATTGATCGAAAAGGGGTTGAGGGTTTCGGTGATCATGACCAAGGAGGCCGAGCATTTCATGACTCCTTTGACTTTAGCGAGTTTGTCGGGAGAGAAGGTGTACGGGAGGATGTTCAGCAAAAAAAACGACGCCGAAGGGATCCCGCACATTGCGTTAGCCCAGGAGGCAGATGTTTTTTTAATTGCGCCGGCGACGGCGAATATCATCGGAAAAATCGCCAATGGGATCGCTGACAATTTATTGACTTGTATTGCTCTTGCTACAAAGGCGCCTATATTAATTGCCCCGGCGATGAACACGCAGATGTATCAAAATAAGATCGTCCAGGAGAATTGCCGGAAGCTGAAAAAATACGGTATGCAGTTCATTGATCCGGTCAGAGGGAAACTTGCCTGCGGAACGACAGGAACAGGACATATCGCCGACGAGGCGACGATTGTTAAAACTGTTTTGCGGACAATAAAATAAATATATGGCGCGATAGCCAAGTGGTAAGGCGGAGGTCTGCAAAACCTTTATTCGTCGGTTCGATTCCGACTCGCGCCTTAATGAAAACATAACTTATGGAGCAAAGCGACATAAGTTATTGTTTGAATTAACCCCGAGCGGCTCTTTGGAAGAAGAGGCGCTGCGAGGGTTTGTCCCTCGTTGCCGCGCTGTAAGAAAGGGCAACTCGGGATCCAATCCGATCATCAAACTTATGTTCACTCGCTTTGCTCGTTCCATAAGTTTGGATCTCTTTGGGCAAGTGGTGGAATGGCATACACGTTGGACTTAAAATCCAATGGCCGTAAGGCCGTGTGGGTTCGACTCCCACCTTGCCCATTCTGCTTTGCCCCAAAGGGGCAGTTTGAAAATATAAAATAAAAATATGTGGGCTCATAGCTCAGTTGGTTAGAGTACTTGCATGACATGCAAGGTGTCCGAGGTTCGAGTCCTCGTGGGCCCACCATTATTTAATCGAAAGAATTCCTCGGAGCTTGCTCCGGGGTGCTGGGTTCATTAAAGATGGACTATAAAACAGACCTAGACAAATTAAGGCACAGTTGTTCGCATGTGATGGCACAAGCGGTTAAAGATCTGTGGCCCGACGTGAAAGTGACGATCGGCCCTGCTATTGAAGACGGGTTCTATTATGATTTTGATAAGGCCGCCCCTTTCACGGACGAAGATTTGGCAATCATAGAACAGAGGATGAAAGAGATCATAAAAAGAAACCCGTCTTTTAAACAGTCTCATATGAAGCGAAGTGAAGCGATTGAGATGTTTAAGAAGATGAACGAGGATTACAAGGTCGAACTGATCGACGGGCTTCCCGACGAAGAAGTGTCCATCTATCATACGGACGATGAATGGCTTGACCTGTGCAAGGGCCCTCATGTTCAAAGCGCGGACAAGATCAAGGTCTTTAAGCTTTTAAGCGTTGCCGGGGCTTACTGGCGCGGCGATGAACGCAAAGCGCAACTGCAGCGGATATACGGAACGGCGTTCTTTGACAAAAAAGACCTCAAGGAGTTCTTGAAGATCCTCGAAGAGGCAAAAAAAAGAGACCACAGAAAGCTGGGCCCGCAGTTAGACCTGTTTAATTTTTATCAGGAAACCGCCGGGCCGGGATTAGTTTTTTATCATCCGCAAGGGGCCATTCTCCGACGGATTATAGAGGATTATATTACCGAGCAGAACGTTAAGCGCGGCTATCAGCTTGTGAAGACACCGCATATTTTAAAAGGAAAGTTATGGGAGATCAGCGGGCATTCGGAGCATTATAAAGAGAATATGTTTTATTTTAAAGTGGACGACGAAGAGTATGCGGTCAAGCCGATGAACTGTCCCGGGCATATCCTTATTTATAAATCCAAAACGCGGTCCTACCGCGACATGCCGATCCGCTTCTTTGAGCTCGGCGATGTGTACCGGAAGGAAAAGACAGGAGTGATGCACGGACTTTTGAGGGTGCGCGGTTTTACGCAGGACGATGCCCATATTTTCTGTATGGAAGATCAAATCACAGCAGAGGTTATGAGCGTGATCGATTTCACCTTTGACGTCATGAAAGATTTTGGTTTTGATAATATGAGTATCGAACTGAGTACGCGTCCCGACGATTACATTGGCAGCATCGAAAATTGGCAGACGGCAACTCAGGCTCTCGAGGTGGCCTTGAAGGAAAAAGGGCTAGATTATCAGATCAATGAAGGCGACGGGGCTTTTTACGGTCCGAAGATCGATATTAAACTTAAAGATGCCCTGAACCGCGAATGGCAATGTACCACGATCCAATGCGATTTCTCTTTGCCGCAGCGCTTTGAACTGGAATATGTTAATGACGAAGGAAAGACAAGTCAGCCTATTATGATCCACCGTGCGATTCTTGGCTCGGTGGAACGGTTTTTCGGAACACTGATCGAACATTACGGAGGGGCCTTTCCCGTTTGGCTGGCGCCTACGCAAGTCGCGATCATTCCCATCAGGGAAGAGCATGCGGCTTATGCAGTGAAGATAAAAGAAGATTTACAACGAAAGGGATTGCGCGGTATAATCGATCAGAGGAACGAAAGTCTCAACAAAAAGATCAGGGAAGGGACGGTTAAAAAGATCCCGTATTTGCTTGTTGTCGGAGATAAAGAAGTTCAAGACCAGACAGTGTCTGTCAGGAAATATGCGCAAGGCGATCAAGGGACGTGCGCTTCGGTTGCTTTTATTGAACGGATCGAGAAGGAAGTTCAATTAAAAAAACATTAACCTGGGAGGTGTTATTATTCCAAAATTTATCCGAATTAACGAACGTATCAAGGCTTCAGAAGTTCGAGTGATCGGTCCGGAATCAGAACAGTTGGGAGTGGTGGGTATTCGTCGAGCATTGGATCTAGCCCAGGAAAACGACCTGGACTTGGTCGAAATTGCCCCGACGGCAAAACCGCCGGTTTGCCGCATTATGGATTACAGTAAATATAAGTATGACCAGGAAAAAAAAGAACGCCGGGTAAAAAAAAGCCAGCATGTCACGCACTTGAAACAATTGCGGCTTAAACCGAATATCGGCGTTGGAGATTATCAGATCAAGCTTAAGCAAGCGATCGGGTTTTTGGATAAGAAAGATAAAGTAAAGATCAATATGTTTTTCCGCGGGCGGGAAATGGCGCATAAAGAGCTGGGCAGAAACATTTTGGAGAGAATGATCAAGGATGTTGCCGAACATGGGGTGCCCGAGAAATCTCCGTCGATGGAAGGACGGGTTATGTTTATTCTGCTTAACCCGGCAGCAAGCAAGACATAATAGATTTTTCCGCGAATGATCAGCGCGGGAAATATTCGTGGACAAAAGACCTCACTTTTAACAGAAAGAGGGGGGCAGTAAGAACGCGAAGCTATAAAATAAACAATCAGCATGCTTTGATGGTGGCTATAGAAAATTCATCGAGAAAGGAATCGCAATGCCAAAACTAAAAACAAATAAGTCCGCGGCTAAGCGCTTTAAGATCACAAAGACCGGGAAATTAAAAAAGCGCAGCGCCAAACGGGGACATGTTTTGGGAAAAATGACAAGAAAAGCAAAACGCAATTTGCGTAAAAGTTCTTATGTTTCCGACGCTGACGCAAAGAAGATAAGGAGGCTATTGCCTTATGGTTAGAGTACGAAGCGCGGTTAGCGCACAGAAAAGAAAAAAACGCGTTCTTAAAAAGGCCAAAGGGCAGTTCGGGCACAGGAGCACGCGCTACCGGCAGGCCAAACGGTCGGTTATTAAAGGGCTTACGTATGCTTTTCGTGATCGCAAGGTTAAAAAGCGGGAGTTTAAAAGGCTTTGGATCATACGCATCAATGCGGCCTGCCAAGAAGCCGGCGTAACGTACAGCCGTTTTATGAACGGGCTTAAGAAGGCGAATATTGATATTGACCGAAAGGTATTATCCGAGCTTGCGGTTAGTTCTCCGGGAGCGTTTAAAAAGCTTGTGAATCTTTCAAAGGAACCGGCCTCGGAGGGGCCAAAGAAAAAAGAAAAAGTCACTGGTCCTTCAGAATAGGATCGCGTTAAATATACTGGTTCTTAATCAAAATTTCGTATCATTGCCTTATTAACGTTCAATGGTTTTGATTGAACATTAATGATTGCAATGCTTAATGTTGGTTTAATGAAATTCAACAGTTTAACCACCAGAAAATCTCATTAAGAACCAGTATAACTCATGTTAAACCGTTTTTTCCTTATTTTAAATAC
>JAGLMJ010000025.1 GCA_023140095.1 Candidatus Omnitrophota bacterium
CGGATTCACAAAGCTTTTTTTATTACTTTATTCTGCGCGCATTTGATCCCTTTTTCTATGTCACTTACACCGCGCATGTCATGCAGGTCCTCCTGAGTGTCATCCACTGGATACCTGTATTTTTGTACGTTTATCGCATCCGATTTTTATCCGTCGAGTTCTGGAAGTGCTTATTGATCCTTCGATGCATCTTTGAGGTCACAGGCCATTCTTACGAGATGAATTCTCTCATTGCCCTCTACTACAGAAGGCCTAAGACCTGTCTGACCATCTTCATCATTCTCATCATCCCGCACATCACCTCTTATATAGTTTGCTACTGGTATGCGTTTAGGCGGGAAAAAGTATTGCCTTAAATTATTGGCTGGGTACCTGCTTAACCATATGACGATGCAAAACTTTCGTGATCAGATCATCGAATATCGCATAGATGCAGGGAATGACGATCAATGTAAGACCTGTGGCAAAGAACAGGCCCCAAATGATCGAAAGCCCCATCGGCTTTAAGAATGGATCCCCGCCGCCAATCCCATAAGCCACGGAGACAAGCCCGCCGATGGTAGTAATCGTGGTCATCATAACGGGACGCAGCCGCATCCGGCCGCCTTCAATAAGCGACTCCCATCGGTCTTTTCCCGATTTTCTCAAATTATTAATGCAATGCACCAAAACAACCGAATCATTGACCACAATACCCGTTAAGCCCACGGCTCCCATCAGCGCAAAGAAACTCAGCGGACGGCCGTGCAGCATAAAAGCGATAACAACTCCCAGAAAACCAAACGGAATCGCGGTCATGACAATAAACGGCTGCACCAAAGACCCGAAAATTGCTGTAAAGATAATGAAAATTAATAATAAGGCGACAATAAAAGAAAATAACAGGTTCCGCTGGGTTTCCTTCTGTTCCTCATATTCACCGCCGAACTTCAAAGTGTATCCCTTATACTCCAGGGGAATATCCTTAAAGGCCTTTTTCAGCCCGATGTTGACGCCCAGCGAGGTTGCCTGCTCTTCGTCGACATCGCCGGTCACCCAAACGGTCCGCTTTCCGTCGAGATGCGTAATAGCGTAAATGCCTTCCTTTTCCTCGACAGAGGCCACCGAATCTAACGGCACTAAATTCCCTTTTTGATTCCGCACGAGAATTTTATTAAAATCATCAAGGCTATTGCGTGAACTCTCAGGAAAACGCACGACCACATCGATCTCATCTTCGGCCCGTTCGGGCTTAACGGTTGTCGCGATGCCTCCTTTGAAGGCCTGCCGGACGGTTGTGGCAATATTGTCGACGCTGATGAAGAATTTCTTGGCCTTGGCCTCATCGACGATAATGCTCAATTCTTTTTTGCCGAATTCATAGTTCGTATCCACATCAGAAACGCCGTCTATCTTCTTCAAATGCGTTAGAATTTTAGCCGCTATTTCATTGAGCACCGCAAAGTTATCCCCCTTGATCCCCACAGAAATGGCGCGGCCCGTCGAAGGCCCCTCTTTAGGCGAAAAGAAATAGAGTTTTTCAAACCCCTTGATCAATTCTAAATTTCCGCGTAAGGACTCTTTGATCTCATCAGGCTTTCGATGCCGCTTTTGCATAGGGGTCAGAAATACCGTCACCTGCGCTAAATGGGAACCGTTCTTGGCATTAGGATCAAATCCCATCTCCTGAGAAATGCTTCCGATATAACTCCGGTAGGATTCCAATTCATCCTTCGGTATCGTCTCCACTAACTCTTCGATCGGCGCGAGCAGGGCCTCCATCTGCTCGAGGCTCGTCCCTGTCTTGGCCTCGGCCCGGATATAAAATTCCTCCATCCCCTCCCCTGAAAACATAATAACCTTCAGCTTTGTCGCAAAGGCCGCAAAAATGACAGCCGGGATCAGGACAAAAATAAGAAATCCCAAAACAAAATACCGGTGTTTTAACGCCTTGCGCAAGACGCGTAAATACCAGGACGATACGTTCTGGAACCATTTCTTCCCCGTGACCCCTTCACGGCTCACATGTTTGAATTTTGCGCCCCGGACGAAATCGGCCAAATGTGAGGGTAAGATAATAAAACACTCAAAAAGCGACGCGCTTAAGGCGATGATCACGACCATCGGGATCTCCCTGATGAATTTTCCGATAATATCCGGGATGAACAACAGCGGGGCGAATGCGGCGAATGTGGTTAAAATGGTCGCTGTCACAGGGGCGATCACCTCTGTCGTCCCCTTGACCGCGGCTTCTTTCGGGCTCATCCCGCGCTCGACATATCCGTAGACATTCTCCGCCACGATAATACCGTCGTCGACGAGCATCCCCAAGACAATGATCAATCCAAGCATGGACACCAGATTGATGCTGATCCCCATCATGTTCATAAAGAAAAAGGTGATGAACAATGATATCGGGATCCCAATGGCCGTTACCAGCGCGGGGATCGGGTCCAGGAACGTAAAAAGAATAGTGACGACCAGTACGAAACCGATCAGCCCGTTGTTCTTCAAGACACCCAAACGCCGCTTCACATAATACGACATATCATTGGCAATAATGACCTCGACGTTATCAGGCAGGGACTGCTGAAATTGTCCGACCGCGTCGTTGACCTTCTTAACCATTTTCAGGATATCCGAAGACTCATTCTTGACCACCACCATGCCCAGAGAGCGCTCGCCATTGGTGCGCGCGATTCGCGTCAGGTCTTCAAAGGTCTTCTTAACTTTTGCCACATCCTTGACCCGCAGCCAGTTCCCCGAATCATTGGCGCGGATGATCACATTTCCGATTTCTTGGGCGGATTTAAATTCGCCGGTCGTGCGGATATTGAATTCCTCTTTTTCCGTCGTCAGATATCCCCCGGGAAGCGTGATATTGCGTGATTGCAGCGCGCCCATAACCTCGTCGATCGAAACATGGAACATCTTCAATTTATCCGGATCGACCTCGACATGAAACTCCGGTTCCCGCCATCCTAAACGCCTGACCGTAGCCACCCCGTTGATATTAAGGATAATGTCCTCGAGATTTTCCGCATACTGCCGTTTTTCAAATTCCGGAATAGGACCGGCCAGAGAAACCTCAAGGACAGGAAATTCCTTACTACGCAGTTCAAAAACGATGGGGTCGTCTTTAACTCCGTCCGGCAGGTTCTGAATACGGGCGACGGCGCGTTCAATATCATCCATCACCTGATTTTTATTGCTCGCCTTGGGATCTATGGTAATGCCGATCTCTGAACGCCCTTCTTCGGATTTGGAATTGATCTCCTTGATGCCGCTGATGCCCTTGATCTCCTTTTCGATCGGGATCGTGACAAACTTCTCAACATCTTCGGTAGGCGCTCCGGGATAAATCGTGGTGATGGTGGCGATATCATAATCCACTTGCGGAAAGGCCTCTTTGCGTAAATGAAAAACGGAAAAGATCCCGATCACGATGATCAGAAACGACAGAAGATTGACCAGAAGTGAGTTTTTAACTGAGAATTGAGCCAGCTTCATACAGCCTATATCTCTCCTTTAAAATATTTCTTAAGCAACGTCCCTTCTTTCTTGCGCAGGTCCACAAGCGCGCCCTGATAGCGACGGATCGCCTCAGCGACAACACTGCGCGCAAGGACCAGGTCTTCCTGAAAGCGGATCACCGTATCCGTATCCGATCGCCCGTAGCCGAAACGTTTCACTTCGCCTTCGAGTTTCTGGGCCTGCAATGACGCGATCTCCTGGCTGTTGCCGGCGATCTCCTTGAACACATTGCAATCACGCACGTGATCGGTAATATCAATGGCGATTTGCCGCTCGAGCAATTTCAATTCTAAAAGCGCCTTGGCCTTCTGAAGCTCGGCGGCTTTCAATTCGCCTTTCGCCGCTCTATTCTCCAAAGGAAATGTGATCTTCAAACCCGCATAAAAATCAGGATTATTTTCTTCAGTGATCTGGGTCACCGCATGCTTGAAATGGTCCCCGAGGCCGTTTTGCTCGAGAGTCGCCGTCAGATTGATCTCAGGCCACATATTGTTCTTCTTCATGGTGAGTTTAATATCTTTTGATTCAATCGTCTTCTGCGCCTTTTTATAATCCTGGCGGTGCCCAAAGGCCTTCGAAAGCGCCAGCAAAACCTCTTCCTTACCATTAGCCGACAGATCAAAACTTTCAGTCGGTTCAATGTCAATATCCTCTTCAATATTTAAGAGAAGCTTCAGGACATTTGTTTTAGCCTTGACGCGGTTCTCAACGAGAATCAGCGTGTTCTTACGTGACTTATAATTCGCTTCCGAAGCGATCGCCTCCGGGATTTCGACGAGCCCGTCCTTGAGCTTTTCCTTGTTCAGATTATAAAGTTTTCTCGCCTCCGCGACCATATCCTCCTGGATCTTCACCAACTCGATCTCAAGAACAAGGTCCCAGTACGCCTTCTGGACCTCGGCGATACTTTGCTCAATTTTATCGAGCGTCGTATACTCGGCATTCTCGATATCGACAAGCGTCACCTTAACGTCACCCCGGTCCTGGATCCCGAGGAAATTCTTTCCCAGATCCTGTTCAATCGTCACGCCGAGTGTCGAACCGTGGGTCAGCGGGGATGACGAAACGGATGAATCGGTCCAATTGCGGTTATTGTCCATATCGACACTGACCGTTGTTCCTGTCGGAAGCAATTTGGAAACACCGAGATTATAGTCATTATCAAGCGCTTTTGTCCCGGCAAGCGTCGAGGACTGTTTGCTCTGGTCATTACGGTACTTAACCTCGGCCTCGAGGATCGTATCATAAATGGATCGCGCCACCTTCTTGTCCGTCCGGGCGATCCACGTGTCATACTTCGTCAGCTGGATATCAAAATTATTCAGCAGCGCCAATTCCGTGGTTTCTTCAAAAGAGAGCTGATAGGTTTTCCTCACTGCGCTCTCGCCATCGTCAGCAGAGACAAAAACAGACTGCCCGAATAAGCAAATAATAACTGTTGTCACCCAGATCATTGAATATCGTTTCATTGCATACTCCTTTGGATCTTCCTTAATATACGAACATAATTCGCCTGGTCCTTTTTAGGTAACTTAGCCAGAAGGACCTCCCATTTCCTTTTGATCGTTGTTTTCAACTTTTTTGCGATCCTTTTCCCCTTAGGCGTCAGGCCCACATTGACGACCCGGCGGTCATTCTTATCGTGAGTACGCCTGACATATCCTGACCTCTCAAGACGGCTCACGATCCCCGTCGTCGTCGGAGCGGCAATGCCAAGTTTTTGGCTCAGCTCGTTAAGCTGGCAGGGCGCTTTTTCAGAAAGCGTCATGATGGTAAAGATCTGCGTCTGGGTGATATTGATTGTCTGGAAAAATCCCATCAGGATCCTTCGGGCGATCACAGGCATCAGGACGGATACTTCTTCAGCGATCTGTTTTGTCGTCGGCATCATTTCCTCCCTCTTGGGCTGGTCCTTTTCACTAGCAGGACTAATAGTTAGCCTAACTAAATATTAGCATAACAAACTGGTTTGTCAAGGGCGGAAACTGGAAAAATTGGGCGTTAAAATTTGGTCAGATTTTCAAGCGGTAAAAGAGAGGCATTCAACGTGTGTTTTTAACAGATCCGGGGCAATTGCTCGCCGCTTAACATGTCGATAATGCGGGCGGCCCCGATCTTGCTTTTCATCGTGACGAGAGACGGCGCATCATCGTTCACTTCACCGATTACGCAGGACCCTTCTCCCATCGGATGGCCCTTCATGATCGCCAGGGCCTTCTCTTGATCCTTGGCGGGAATAAAAGCGGCAAACCGTCCTTCGTTGGCGACATAAAGCGGATCGAGCCCCAGGATCTCGCAAGCCGCGGCTACATCTTCACGGACAGGAACAGCAGATTCATCAATGTTAATGCCAACTTTAGCCGCCTGTGCGATTTCATTAAGTGTCGTGACAAGCCCGCCTCTTGTGAGATCCCGCAGGCAGTGGATCTCAACGCCTCCGTTTAACAGCGCCAAGACAAGGCCGGCTAAAGGCGCCGAATCGCTTTCGATCGAACTTTCGAATTCCAATCCTTCGCGGACCGCCATGATCGCCATGCCGTGGCGGGCAAGGTCGCCGTTAATGAGGACCACGTCGCCTTTGCGCACGCTCGACGGAGCGATCACCTGCTGATGATCGATCTGGCCGATGCCGGCCGTATTGATAAAGATCCCGTCGCCTTTGCCACGGTCGACCACTTTCGTATCGCCCGTCACGATGCGCACCAAGGCCTCATCAGCCGCCTGCTTGATCGACCGGACCACCTGCCAAAGCGCTTCCATCGCAAGACCTTCCTCCAAAATAAAACCGACACTTAAATAGGCCGGCCGCGCGCCGGACATCGCCAGATCATTGACCGTGCCGTTAACAGCGAGCTTTCCGATATCCCCGCCCGGAAAGACCAGCGGATGCACGACATAAGAATCTGTCGTAAACGCGATCTTGTCCGTCGAACAATTCAAGACGGCGGAATCGTGGCTGTTGACCGTATCGTCCGGAACAAAAGTCTCTTTGAACATCTTCTCGATCATCTGATGCATGAGTTTCCCGCCGCCACCGTGCGCTAAGAGCACATACGGATAATCCTGAATAGGAATAGGGCAAGATACTGAAAAATCTCGACTTTCATTCGTCGCTTTAGCGCTCATAACCCACCTTTATTTTTTACCAAAGGGTTGATCTTACGATAACGATAGTACGCCGCGCAGGCCCCTTCGGAGGAAACCATCGTCGCCCCGAGAGGTTTTTCCGGCGTGCATTTGTTCCCGAAAGCCGGGCATTCATGCGGTTTCTTGACCCCCTGCAGGATCAAACCGCTGATACAGTCGGGGCTCTCTTCCGTCGTTAATTCGCCGACATTAAAACGTGCCTCGGCATCATGATCTTTATACTCATCCTGCAACCGAAGGCCGCTTTGCGCGATCTCCCCGATGCCGCGCCACTTCCGCGACGAAACACAAAAGACTTTCTCGACGAGAGTTTGAGCGGGCTTATTGCCGTCATGGCTCACACAACGGGTATATTGGTTCTCCACTTCAAAGCGCCCTTCCTCTAATTGCGTCACGCACATTAAGATGCCTTGAAGGATATCCAGCGGTTCAAATCCCGTCACGATGATCGGGACTTGATATTTCTTCGCGATCGGCTCGTATTCCCAATATCCCATAACGGTGCAGACATGACCCGCGGCTAAGAATCCTTTGACGCGGTTATTTTCCGACGAGAGAACCGCCTCCATCGCCGGCGGAACAAGAACATGGGAAACAAGGATCGAGAAATTCTTGATCCCTTGTTCCTTTGCCTGATAAACAGCCATCGCATTCGCCGGCGCGGTCGTCTCAAACCCGATGGCAAAAAAGACAACCTGCTTTTCCGGATGTTCCCGGGCGACCTTCAGCGTATCGAGCGGAGAATAGACGATACGAATGTCGCCGCCTTCCGCCTTGACGGAGAATAGATCTTTTTGAGACCCGGGCACGCGCAACATATCGCCAAAGGAGCAGAAAATCACATCTTTGAGCGAGGCGATCGCGACGGCCCTGTCGATCAGCTCCAGCGGTGTTACGCAAACCGGGCATCCGGGCCCGTGGACCAATTCGATATTTTCGGGAAGCAACTCGTCAATGCCGAACTTAACGATCGCGTGCGTCTGCCCGCCGCAGACCTCCATCAGCACGTGAGGTTTCGTCGTGATCCTGTGGATCTCAGCGGATAATTGTTGCGCAAGTTTCGGATCGCGGTATTCGTCTAAATATTTCATGACGGATTATCCTCAAGTTCATGAAGCTCACCGATCTCTTTAAGATACTCAAAGACTTTCATAGCTTCATCTTCATCCACCTGACTGATCGCAAACCCGGCATGAACAATAACATAATCCCCGATTTGGGCTTCCGGAATGTAGGCCAGCGAAACCTCTTTTAAGATCCCGCCGAAATTGACTTTCCCTTTCTTTGAAAGAGGATCATCACCTAAAATCGTCTCAATTTTTCCTGGTACCGCTAAACACATATCAATAAACCCCAGTTATATTTGTCATTTGGAATTTGGTTCTTGGAATTTAATCTTCGTCAAACATGCCTTAATTGTACATCATAATACGCACTTTTCACCAGTTTCTTTTGCCGCAACTCGATGAGCCCCGCAAACCGCCTGGCCTAACGATATTCCGCCGTCATTCGGCGGGATCAACTGATGCCAGTACACTTTAAACCCTTCGTCCCGCAACCGGTCGACCATTCTCTCTGTCAAATATCCGTTCTGGAAACACCCGCCGCTTAAAACAATTCTTGACTCGCCGATCTTCTTCGCAACATCAATCGCCATCTCAACAAGCGTGTTATGGAATTTCGCCGACACGGCCGGTTTACTGACGTCACTACGGATATCTCTTATGATCCCCCGAAATAGGTCCGTCCAGTCCAAGACATAACCTTCCTTTTTATCTCTGTTGACGTTGAAATCGTAATAATCGTCGACAGCGGTGCCGTCGAGGATATATTCCAGGGCCATCGCCGCCTGCCCTTCGAAACGCAAGGTCTGGTTAATATCCAAGATCGAGGCGGTCGCGTCGAACAATCTCCCGACGCTCGACGTCACCGGCGCGTTGATCTTTTTATCCAGCATATTTTTAAGGACGTTCAGCTCTTCCTGAGAAAATGCCTTGACCGTCGCTAGATCAGAATATCCTTCAAAGGAACCATTCGAAAGATCATGCAGGATCGCCGCGGCAACCCGGCGCGGCTCGACCGCTGCCTTATCCCCACCGGGAAGCAGGAACGTCTTAAGGTGCGCCACGCGATCATAACTCGTTAAATCAGCTTTTAGAAATTCCCCTCCCCAAACAGTTCCATCATCGCCAAATCCGGTCCCGTCCCATGCAATCCCGAGAACAGTCCCGTCGAGATGGTTTTCCGCCATGCAGGAAACAACATGCGCGTGATGATGCTGCACCTTGATAACCGGAAGCCCCGAACTCTCCGCGAACTCCGTCGAAAGGTAGTCCGGATGCAGGTCACAAGCAATGGTTCCCGGCAAAGATTCATAAAGCGTTGTAAGACTCGCCAACGTTCTTTCAAACGCCATCAAAGACTGTTTTGTCTGAAGGTCTCCGATGTGCTGGCTGATAAAAGCGCTGTTGCCGATATTTAAGGCGACGGTGTTCTTCAAGTGACCGCCCGTCGCTAAAATGCCGGGCCCGTCTTCTTTTAATGTAACGGGCAAAGGCGCATAGCCGCGGGCGCGCCTTAATACTAAGGGGCGGTCCATCATGACCCTGACGACAGAATCATCGACACTCCGAATGATCGGCCGGTTGTGCACAAGAAACATGTCGGCGATCCCCGCAAGCCGCTCTAAGGCCTCGTGCTCGTCGGTACAAATAGGCTCTTCGGACAAGTTCGCGCTCGTCGCGACAACGGCCTTTCCTAATTCCGCAAGTAGAATATGGTGCAGCGGGCTGTAGGGAAGCATCGCGCCTAAACAAGGATTGCCGGGCGCGACGGACGGCGCAACCGTGGTCGTTCCCCGTTTGCGCAACAGAACGATCGGGCTCTCACCGGACTGAAGAAGCGCCGCCTCTTGCGCGGAAACCTCGCACTGCTCCTCAATAAACTCCAGCGACGGGAACATCAGGGCGAACGGTTTTTCCTCGCGGTGCTTGCGTTCGCGCAGACGTTCCACGCCTTCCTCGTTATGCGCATCAACAACCAAGTGAAAACCGCCAATATCTTTAACCGCGACAATTTTCCCATCGTGAATAGCGTTAGCCGCGGCAACAATAGCCTCCTGGTGCGAGGCAGCAACTTTACCGTCGGACTCCCATAATTCAAGATGCGGGCCGCACTCGGAACAAGCATTAGGCTGAGCATGGAATCGGCGGTTATCCGCATCCTTATATTCTTCTTCGCACTCCGGACACATCCGGAATTTCCTCATCGACGTATTGACCCGATCATAGGGAAGCGCCTCTATGATCGAATAGCGCGGTCCGCAATGCGTGCAGTTCGTAAATGGATATAAAAAGCGGCGGTTCGCGGGATCAAATACCTCCTCGAGACATTCCGGGCACGTCGCGATGTCCGGTAGGACCACCGCCGTCTTCGACGCTGACGGGTCGCTTTCACGAATCTCAAAATCGTGGAACCCCCGCGGGTCAAGAAAGGCGTATTGATAATTCTGGATAAAACTTTGTTGCGGCTTCTCAACGGGTATCCGTTCGATGAACAACTTAAGCGCGACCGGTGGCCCCTCGGCCTCGATCACAACGCCCGACGAACTATTGCGCACAAATCCGGTCAACGCCAGTTCCCGCGCAAGACGGAAGATGAACGGTCGAAACCCCACCCCCTGCACGGCTCCGGTAATGTAAATAGAAACCCGTTGTTGTCCTTGTTGGTTGTTCATGGATTCAATCATGTATTGGTTTGTGTATTATTAAGGGAGGATAGAGATGCTGCGCATTAAGGAAGTATTGTAGAGAAGACCATTACCCTCAGCTTTGTTGATCAAATTGATCAAATTTTTTTGTCGTGAGCAGTTCAGAGAGAAATTCCACGGCAGAGATCAGGTTATCCCGGGCTTTCGATGATAACTTCTCTCCGAATTCATTAAACTCATACCCGCGGATCGCGAGCGCGTATCCTTTCGTTTTCGCCTGAAACAAGTCCTCGGCAAAGCCCAGGACGATCTCTGGCTCGATGCTGTGACTGGAAAATGTGTTGACGATCTTAGGGGTGATTGGCTTGAACGTGAAAGGCTCATCGCTGTTGACCGAGGCGTCCGCGAAGATCACGACATCGTGCTCGGCGATCTCGGCGGCGTCTTCGACGGTCAGCTGATAATTCGCGTCGACCGTCACGTTTTTCGGAGCCTTATGTTCAATCGCCGCGGCGAGCGCCGGGCCTAACCCGTCGTCTAACCTTCCGGGATTGCCGTAACCGATCAGTAAAACTTTCCCGTTCTCCACGTCGATCACTCTTTTGTTTTCTTATCGATCAGCTTTCCTTCATGATCGAAAAGACTGATGATCAGAGGCATCTGGCCCATCGCGTGGGTCGCGCAGGAAAGGCACGGATCATAGGCGCGAATGGCGACCTCGATATGGTTCAATAACCCTTCGGTGATCTCGACGCCGCTCAAGTGGTCCTCGGCGACCTTCGTGACCGAGGCGTTCATCGCGGTATTGTTATTCGTCGTCGAGACAATAAGGTTCGCCATCTCGACCTGGTCATCCTTGTTGACACGGTAATGATGAATAAGTGTCCCGCGAGGAGCCTCGAGCATCGCGACAGTCTCTTCTCTTCTCTTTCCGGTGACGACAAGATCCGTTCCCTGAAGATCAGGATCATGCAGAAGTTCATTGATCTTTTCAATAGCGTGAAGGGCTTCGATCATCCGTGTCCAATGATAGGCTAAGGTGATCTGGTTCGGCTTGCCGTCCGTCAGCCCCATGAATTCTTTTCTTTCTTTCTCGGCTTCCGGCGTATCGATAAAATCACACGTATTGATACGCGACAACGGCCCGACGCGATACCACCCCTTTTCAGGGCCGATGGACTTGATAAACGGAAACTTCATGTAAGACCAATCCTTGACCTCCTCGATAAGATACTCGGTGTACTTCTGAACATCAACATGATCAAATATTTTATTTCCTTCCGGGTCAATAGCGCGTAATTTTCCGTCATAAAGGTCCATCGCTCCGTCTTCGCGGACCAAACTCATATGGTTGGAATCAAACGTCCCGAAAGGCGCGACCATATCAAAATTCTCCATAGTGTAATCTTTAGCGACCTTGACCGCTCCTTTGCCCCATTCCATCATCTGGTCCAGATCTTTTAAAAGGAAATCCCTCTCTTCGATCGAAAGATTCTTATTCACGCCGCCGGGAATAGCCCCCGTGCCGTGGATCTTCTTGCCCGACGTCGCCTTAATGACTTCCTGGCCGTATTTGCGCATCATGACCCCCTGAACCGCCAGGTCAGGAAATTTATTGATCACCCCGATAATATTCCGGATCGCGGGATCCGCGTCAAAGCCGAAAAGAAGATCGGGAGAACAAAGATGGAAGAAATGAAGCGCGTGAGATTGAAGCACTTGGCCATAATGGCAAAGCCGTCGCATTTTCTCGGCCGTCGGCGTTAAATTTTCCCCGCCGACGATTCGGTCCATTGCTTTCGCCGCGGCCAGATGGTGGCTAACCGGACAGATCCCGCACAACCGCTGGACCAAAACAGGCACTTCCCAGTACGGCCGCCCCTGGATAAACTTCTCAAAGCCGCGGAACTCGACAATATGAAGCCTTGCCTGTTTAACCTTGTTTTGTTCATCCAAAAGAATAGAGACCTTTCCATGCCCCTCCACTCTTGTTACCGGTTCGATCACATATCTTTTTACATTTTCACTCACAATACTTCTCCTATTAATTTTAGTCGTATTTTATCAACTCATATGGAAATGCAAGAGGTTTTCCCCCGAGCAAAGCGGTTAAACCTTCCCAGATCGTATCGCCTGAGGGTGGACACCCGGGAAGGAAATAATCTATTTTGACAACATGATGGGCCGGATAGACTTTGTCCAAGCAAAGAGGGATTTCTTTATCGCTGGGAATAACATTATCCGGATTATACACGGTCGGCCCGTTGCGATAAGCTTCATTCAGGCACTCTTCAAGAGTGACATGATTGCGCATCGCCGGAATACCGCCGGTGCACGCGCAGGAACCGACAGCGATCAAAATATCGCAATGCTTGCGAAATTCT
>JAGLMJ010000026.1 GCA_023140095.1 Candidatus Omnitrophota bacterium
ATTGCAATCATTAATGTTCAATCAAAACCATTGAACGTTAATAAGGCAATGATACGAAATTTTGATTAAGAACCAGTGTAATTTAGCACATTAACGCCGATCCTGATACCGAAAACTCACATGAACAAAACTGCTGTTAATATGAGTATTAAACAGGAAAACTGCGAATGAATTGATCATTTCAATTCAATACCGACAGGACAATGGTCCGAGCCCATGACGGCCTTGAGAATAAGCGCTTTTTTGACCTTTGGAAGAAGGTTCGCGCTGACAAAAAAGTAGTCAATGCGCCAGCCAATATCCCGTTCGCGTGCCTTGGTCTTGTAATCCCACCATGTGTAGTGGCCGCCGTCTTTTTCAAAGTGACGAAACGTGTCGACATAACCGTTACCAAGAAACTCGGTGACCCACGCCCGTTCTTCAGGAAGGAACCCGGTGTTCTTTTCATTCTGTTTGGGCCGGGCGAGATCGACCGCCTCATGCGCCGTGTTGACATCGCCGCAAATGACGATCTTCTTTCCCTGTTTTTTGAGGCGGTTGACCTTCTTGAGGAAAGCGTCATAGAACGCCATTTTAAACGGCACGCGTTTGTTCCCGGCACCACCGTTGGGGAAGTAAATGTTGAAAAGAATGAAGTCCTTGTACTCGAGCATCAGCGTCCGGCCTTCCGTGTCGAATTCCTTAACGCCCAGGCCTTCTTTAGCCGACTTTGGCTCGGTTTTGGTAAAGACCGCCGTCCCGCTGTAACCTTTTTTCTCAGCGGCTGACCAATATGTCTTGTAACCATCGGGCGCTAAAAGTTCGTCGGTGAGCTGCTCAGGATGCCCCTTGGTCTCCTGTACGCATAAAATGTCGGGGGATTCTTTTTGCAGCCATTCGATAAATCCTTTTTTTGAGATCGCCCTGATCCCATTGACGTTCCAACTTAAAATCCGCATATCATATCCTTCTAATTAACAGTTTAAATACCAAATCCCAATATCCAAATTCCAGACAAATAACAATATCCAATCTCAAAATCCAAAACATATGTTTCCCGTTTTTGATATTGGAATTTTGGATTTGGTTATTGTTTGGAATTTGGGATTTGTATATTGGGATTTCATTTCCCTTTATATGATCTTTACCGGCAGGCGCTTTGACCCCCAAGTCCCGGGCTCGTCATCAAACTGCCCCGCGCAAACAGCGTTGCACTTGGAGCATTGGTTTTTATTTTCTAGATTATACTCGCCGAGCTCATACCAATCCCGTTCGATCAGTAATTGCCCGCATTGGCCACAATAAGTGCTTTGTCCTTTAGGATCATGCACATTGCCCGTATAAACATATTTGATCCCTTTGGCGATCGCTATCTTCCGGGCTCTGGTCAGGCTCGACGGTGGTGTTGGGGAAATCTCAAGCATCCGGAAATCGGGATGGAACGCCGAGAAATGCAAAGGCACGTCCGTTCCGAGTTGTTGGACGATCCACTCGCACATCGCATCGAGCTCCTGGACACTATCATTCTCCCCGGGAATAAGCAATGTCGTGATTTCGAACCAAACCTTCGTCTCACGCTTCAAATACACTAATGTATCCAAAACCGGCTGCAAGGCCCCTAATGTAAGTTTCCTGTAAAAGTCGTCGCTGAAGGCCTTCAGGTCGACATTGGCCGCGTCCATATGTTCAAAGAATTCCGGCCGCGCCTCGTCTGTGATATACCCGGCCGTGACAGCAACCGTTTTGATCCCAAGGGCATGGCAAGCATCCGCAATATCAATGGCATACTCGGCAAAAATGACAGGGTCATTATAAGTGAACGCGACGCTTTTGCAACCCTTGGCTTTAGCGCATTGAGCAATTTTCTCAGGAGAAGCTTGGTCGGTCAAGCTATCCCATTGCCGCGATTTACTAATGTTCCAATTCTGACAGAACTTGCAGCCCAAGTTGCATCCGGCCGTCCCGAACGACAACACGGCGGTGCCGGGATAGAAATGATTAAGCGGTTTTTTCTCGATAGGGTCGATACAAAACCCGCTGCTGCGGCCATATGTTGTTAAAATGATCTTCCCGTCGATATTCTGGCGGACAAAACAAAATCCTCGCTGTCCTTCCTTTAACAAGCAATAGCGGGGACATAATTGACAGAGGATACGGTCATCTGCCTGTTTCGTCCAATAGCGCCCAATGTAGTTTTTGGAATTAACGATGTTCATATCTATTGACCTTTGAACCCATTCTAATACGATTCCGGTAAATTTCCACGATAAAAACAGTATGCGCTCTTTCAGAATATAAATTTTTGAATTTTCCGAACCCCGAATTTCACCTTTCACCACATTTTGATTCATGCTATACTTATTACATTATTACGTTCAAAAAACCAACCCACCCCAAAGGCAAATCATATGACACAGAATGACTTCAAATCGATCATAGAATCAGCTATCCAATATAGCGCATCTGATATCCACCTCTATCCTAACAAGCCGCCTATACTCAGAGTTAACGGTCAGCTTACCCCTATGGACTTTTCGGGTTTCCAGCCGGAAGACTTAAAGCATCTTCTCTTCGGAATTTTAAGCGATAACCAAAAAAATATTTTTCTTGAAAATAAAGAGCTGGATTTTTCCTACAGCGGCATTGAGGGGCACCAGTGCCGTGTCAATCTCCATTTTGGAGAAAAAATGGTTGCCGCTACAATCCGTATTACGCCTAAGAAGATATTAACTCGAGAAGAATTGGGCCTGCCCTCTATTATCGACGAACTATGCCAAAAGCGCCAAGGGCTTATTATCCTTTCAGGTGTCGCCGGAAGCGGCAAGAGCACGACTCTGACATATATGATCGATTTTATCAATCGGAAAAGAAAAAGCAAGATCATCATCATCGAGGACCCGATCGAATATTACCATGACTCCAATCAAAGCCTGATCCTGCAACGGGAAGTCGGGACCGACACGAACACCTTCGCAACAGCGCTGAAATACGCTTTCCGCCAGGACCCGGATGTCGTTGTTGTCGGTGAGATGCGCGACCTGGAATCGATATCCATGGCTTTGACGGCAGCCGAGACCGGACATCTTGTCTTAACGACAGCTCACGCCCCTGATGCCACTGAAACGATCAACCGGATCATCGATGTTTACCCAACCGGCTACCGGGATCAAATATTGATCCAGCTATCCAGGAACATGATAGGCATTATTTCTCAAAACCTTATTCCGCACAAAGACGAAAAAAAACGGGTACTGGCGACAGAAATCCTGACATCGACCATGCCGATACAAAATCTTATCCGGCGGGGCGCGCTTGTCGAACTGCGCGCCTTGATGGATTCGGATAAAGAATCCGGAATGCATTCGCTTGAAAAATGCCTGAGCGAATTGCTTAGAAAGAACATCATCACCGAGAAAACCGCTATCGAATACGCAAACTATCAACATACCTTAAAACACCATTTGAAATTACAGGGGATCCAAACGCCCCTTCAGAAGAAAAGAGAAGATTCCCCCTCTGAAACTCCCGGAAATAAATCGCCGGAAGATAAAATCTTGATCATTGACAATAATGACTCTGACAGGGTCGGCCTTGCCATGTTCTTGAAAGCGCAGGGGTATGAGGAGATCATCCTCGCAAAAGCGGACGGAGAAGGGTTAGAGAAAGCGGAGTTCCAGAAACCCAGCATCATTTTACTGGATGTCAATCTTCTGGACGACGATGAGTTTAAAACATGCCAAAGGATCCAGAATATTCCGGACCTTACCGCGAGAACCATTCTCTATACCCGGTGGGATATTAAACCCGAACATATCTGTTCAGCGCAAGATGCCGGCGCGGTCCATCTTGTTTCCAAATCGCTTAATTATGACGAGATCATGCAATCCATCTCAAATTCAGATCCTAAGAATTAATACCGAACATCCGAAAGATCCTGCTCTCAACCCTTCCTTATTCTTCTAATTCATTCTACGCGTCCAGGCCCTGAAGGGCTTATATCTGAAATATTTTAGCGGTATATCAAAATAGACGTTTCCCGTTTCTTCAAGATAGCTCAATACAGCTATTTCCCTAAGATGCCAGCCGACACCATCATCCCGCCGGAAAGTAATCTCATCCGCGTAAATAAAAGCGCAGTATTCCGCTCCTTCATTTTCCATATCCGTATCAAAATAAACAGGGACACGGTTGCCTCCGGTCAAAGGCCTGACATTTTTATAGGTTGATAATTTTTCCGTCTCGACGCCAAGAATGCTCACCTTCATGATATCTCCGTCGATGTTCGCCTCACCTTCATAAATCCCTTTTATTTTAAGAGGAATGGCCTCGGTCAAACTCTGATTTTTTGTCGCGCATGCCGAAAGCGATAGGGCCAAAAGAAATAAGAATAAAATTTTAGCGTTCATCACTCCCTCAAGAATTTTCTTTAACATTATTTCCTTTCTTTTACAAAAAGCGGTAAAGAAGCCCTGCTTTGCCCGGCAATAGCCAGGTCAATGGAATATTCGCCGTACTTCTCTAATTTCAGGCCCTGGATATTAAGGATCAAATTCGCCGAGTTCGACCGCTGCCCCTCGAGGTATTTGATATTGATCGTACCGCTGGTCGGCGGGACGACGTGTTTCCCGTCGGCATCGATGAGCTTCACGGAAACCTCATGCTTGCTTCCCTCGCTCGAATGGAACCGGACCCTCAGGGCGACCGTGCACTGCGGGTGAACAACCGGCATTTTTTTTGCCCAGATCGTATCGAACGCCCCCAGCATGTTGAGCTTTCCGCCACCGGAAGTCGCTGCATCACATAAAGAGAACACCTCTATTTGCATATCATCCCCTTCTTAATTTACGATACTGCCGTTTGATCTTTGCGCGTAGATATTTCCTTCAACGCCTCCGCTTGAAGGCCGAACTCATCGGCCTGGCTAAGAGCGCGTTGTAGTCTCGCCGGCGCCGAGCGCCCCATGCATTTATGGTCCAGATCGCCATTAAAGGCCTGGACCATGCATTCGATCAATTTTTGCCGGTCTAATTCTTTCCCAATCAGGCGAAATTGAATATCCATAATATCCTCGGCGACTTCCCGTGCAAATTCTTGATGCTGCCCCCAAAGCTCGCCAACCGTCCCGCCGACCTTCAAGCCGGCAATGTTGACCGTCAGGATGTAGACATTCTTGACAACCAGCTCAAAAAGCATCGCGTCCTCATCAGCAACCACCGTGCAATCAATGTCGATCGCGTTTAAGGATTCCTTGACAAGCCCGGCGTGCGGCCCGAACACGGGTGACGGAATAATCACTTTTACATCCTGGCCTTTTTTCTTCTCGGACCACATCGAGATCACCGTCGGGTTCTCAATGTTATGGGCTTGCCAATCTCTCGGCAGAAGTTCATTCTGTAACAGGATAAGCCGGTCACGCCAGCCTTGAGGAATGGCCTCCAAAACGCTGTGGAGATCCTTCTCCGCGACCCCAACAATAACCGCCAATGGATCGCTCATTTCATTGTAGACACTATTAAGACCGGTTCCTTGCTCAACAGGATAAACAGGATACTCGGACTTCAGGAATCCCCTGGCAAAAACACCTCCCATCTCTCCAACTCCAATTAATACAACACCCTTTTTCATAAAATCATCCTTTCTGTTTATCGATATCGCTTTTATAATGCAAAGCGACCCACACAGTTTCTGTTTTTGAGTCCGTCCACTCGACGCGATGCTTCGAATGCGCGGGGATCTGGTAATGATCTCCCGGATTTAAAGTAACCGCCTCTGCCTCTCCCTCGATAAGAATCCCGGCGTTGCCCTTAAGAAGAATTACCCACTCATCCTCGTCCTGGTCGTACCACTTACCTTCCGGCGTCGAATGTCCCTTCGATACGATCCTCTCAAGCCTGAACGAATCCCCTCGCGTGATCTCTTCGAACACTTCTTCACGAAGTTCCTCCGGTATTTGATCGTAAATATTGGGCATGCCTCTATAATCCATCTTTTGTATCTGTAAAATTATAGACATTATAGCGATTTGTCGAAACCCTGTCGAATGCTATCTATGGAAGACTATGTTCTGGAGGAGCCTTATCGCTCCATGCCCTTAATCGTCTTCCAAAGTGCAGGGCAAATTCCGCTCAAAGATTCCTCCAAAACATAAAGATCCCCTTCATTGTAGTATCCACTTGTTATCCAAGATCCGGGGAAGGCTTGAGGCGAACTTCGCCTCGAGTTTCAGAAAGCCCCGCTCGAGGCGGTGAGCCGAAAAGCTTCCCCGGGCCTTGGAACAACCCGACAATATGCCCTGGAGGACATAAAACAAACTCTCCACAAAAAAGGGGAAGACGGTTAGGCCTGCCCCTTATCATCGCATGTTCTGATTCTTTATTATTTCAACGCTTGGTCAATATCCGCGAGGATATCATCGATGCCCTCGATCCCGACGGATAAGCGGATATAATCCGGAGTTACTCCCGTTGCCTTCTGTTCTTCTTCGGACAATTGAGAGTGCGTTGTCGTTGCCGGATGGATGGCCAAGGTCTTCGCGTCGCCGATGTTCGCTAAATGCGAGATCACCTTCAGGGATTCGATGAACTTCTTGCCTACCTCGGCCCCGCCTTTGATCCCGAAACCGACGATCCCGCCGGCACCTTTCGGCAGATACTGGTCCACAAGCTTCTTATGCGGGCTATCCGCCAACCCAGGATAATTGACCCACTCCACCTTCGGATGCTTCTTTAAATGCTCAGCGACCTTCAGGGCATTCTCGCAATGGCGCGCCATCCGCAAATGCAGTGTTTCAAGCCCCTGAAGGAACAGGAATGAATTAAACGGAGAAAGTGCCGGGCCCATTGGCCGCAGCAACGATACCCTCGCCTTTATGATGTAAGCAATATTGCCGATCGGCTTTAATGCCTCAACAAAATTGGTCCCATGGTAAGCAGGATCATCGTCGGCAATAAGAGGAAACTTTCCGCTAGTCCAATCGAACTTCCCTGAATCAACGATCACCCCGCCGATCGATGTCCCATGCCCGCCGATAAACTTTGTCGCCGAGTAAACAGCAATATCAACCCCATGATCGAACGGTTTGCAAAGGTACGGCGTTGCCGTATTATCGACGATCAAAGGGATCCCGTGTTTGTGAGCGATATCCGAAACTTTTTTAATATCCAAGACATCCAGTTTAGGATTCCCCACGATCTCCGCATAGACCGCTTTGGTCTTATCCGTAATAGCTGCCTCTAAAGCCGCGGCATCCGCGGAATCAACGAACATAACCTTGATGCCGAACCGCGGGAAGACATTATGAAATAATGAATACGTCCCGCCGTAAAGATTATCCATGGAAACGATCTCATCGCCGCACTTGGCAATATTCAATACCGAGATCATGATCGCTGACATTCCGCTCGCAACGCCTAGAGCAGCGACACCGCCGTCGAGCGCGGCCATTCTTTTCTCAAAGACATCGGTCGTCGGGTTCATCAGCCGCGTATAAATATTGCCGAATTCCTTCAAGGCAAAAAGATTGGCGGCATGTTCGGTTGATTTAAAATTAAACGATGTGGTTTGGTAGATCGGAGTGACCCGGGCGCCTGTTGTCGGATCAGGCTCCTGCCCGCCGTGCAATAAAATGGAGTCCGTGTTTAATTGATCATCTATCTGTGACATAATTGGTCCCTTTGTTAGAGTGTATTCGTTAGTTTATAATTTACCTGTAGTATATCAAGAAGAGTGCAAGATGCAAAGCAAGATCTCTTCTCTACCCTTTTACTAGAGTTTCATGTCATTTAACACATCATCTGATAAATAGCAATACCGTTCATTGTTCCCTCCTTTCAACAAAAACCCCTCGGCTAAAAACGATAACCGCGGGGTCATTGATCTTTTAGCACTTTGTTAAGGCATCTGCAATCCATCACAAATCGGTCTGCCGAATGAGCACACAACTTACGAAGCAGTAGCAACGTAAGTTGTTGTGCGAATTCGTCCCGAGCGCCTGTTGCCAAACGCCTAGCGCAAGGGATGTTCTTTGATCCCTCGTTTCCAATGTTGGAAGATTGAAACTCGGGATTATTCCGCCCTATGACTTACGTTCGCTATCGCCTGCCTGCCGGCAGACTCCATAAGTCATGGGCTCAATAAAAAAACCCGTGCTAAAATGCACGAGCCTGAAATCCTCAACAACGCTTTTTAGCACATTTATAACGCGGAGCAATACACCTCAAATCACCGCTGACGCTAATATAGCATTTTTTTGGAAAATGTCAAAAGACTAAGACTGACTGAGAGATACAGCAAGGCTTCAATTATAATTGTCAATTATAATTGTTTTCTTTACTAATCATTTCTTTTCCCATAGAATAGGAAACATATGGGAAAGCAAGAAACAATAGAATTAAGAGAAAGCTTCTCTATTATCTTCAAGCAGGTCCTGCGTATTTACAAAGCCCTTCCCCGCGAAGTGATCACCTTTATCCTTCTGGCCCTTATCAGCATGGCCTGCCTGTTCACGTTTGTCGACTTAGCTCCAACGGTTGATGATAACTTGTTTTTCTCCAGCAACGATCCGCAATTCCAAAGCGAACATTTGATCGACCGTCTCTTTGTCCGGAAAGATGCCCAGCTCATCCTTTCCGTTACGGGAAAGATCACCGATGAACAATATAAGAAGAAGATCCATTCCTTAAGCGAGGTGTTTTCTAATCTTGAGGGGATCGCCTCCGTGAACAGTTTGACGCACGCCGGCCCCGGGAATCTGCGCAAGGCCATCGACAGCCCTCTTTGGAAACGCCTCATCATCTCCAATGACAGGAAGTCAACCAACCTTATCGTGCTTTTAAGTGAAGAGAATTTCTCTGTGATCGTCCCGAAGATCGAGGAGATCATGGCCGCCTTTGAATCAAAGGATTTTCATATCCGCGCCGCCGGCCTTCCCTACGTCGTGGAGCTCATCAAGCGCAACCTCATGCGCGACCTGAAAATATTCAGCTTGCTGGCATGCGTTATTTTCGGATTATTTATCTTTTTTATCTTCCGTTCCAAAAGCGTTCTCGTCGGAACAATGGTTTCCTGCTTAAGCGCCTGCATGTGGACGTTCATGATCACGGACCGCTTTTCGATCCCGATGGGGATCCTGACAGCCAACCTGGGCACGATCATCTTTGTCATGACCCTCTCGCACATTATTTTCCTGACCTTTAACTGGAGAACTTTCCGCTATGACCCAACGCGGACCGATCCCGTCAAGGACGCGGTCAAAATAACATTCTCCCCGTCGTTCTGGAGCATGTTCACGACATTGCTCGGGTTTGTCAGCCTGACCGCCGTATCCGCTAAGCCCTTGCGCGATCTTGGGATCTCGGGAGCCATTGGATCTCTCGTCGCGATCGCTGTCGCCTATTCCGTCTTCCCTGCTTTCCTGAGAATGTCCAATAAAAGTCATCTGAAAAAACGGGGAAAAATCGAAGAAGCGCAGATCAAGACATACAAATTCATCGACCTCGAGAGCCAGTTCCTCATGCTGATCATTTTTGTCACGTGTTTGCTAACGCTGCCAGGCCTGACCATGGTCAATTCCGACCCGAGCCTTCTCTCTTATTTCTCAAAGAAAAGCGAGATCTACAAAGGCTTCAGCTATATCGACCGCAACGGCGGCAGCAGCCCGCTCGTTCTCGTCGTGCGCCCGAAGAACAATAAAAAGATCCATTCGAACGAATCCTATGATAAGCTCTGGAGGCTCCAGGAATCGCTCGAGCAGCATCGTTCGGTGGGATCCGTGATCTCTTTGCCGGTCTTGATCGCGCAGGCCCATGAAACCGCGCCATTCGGGTGGATGCTGCCCCGACATCTTCTTTTAAGCGCCATGGAACTGCCTTCTAACGACGAGATCGCCAAAAGTTTTGTCACCAAAGACCGGCGCTACGGCCTCTTCCTTCTGCGTATGATCGAGTCCTACCGTACGGTCCCCCGTCTTGAGATCATTGAGGAAATCAAAAAAACAATCGAGACGGAAGGATTTTATCCCGAGATCATCGGCGGGGTTTATAATCTGCAGGGGCATCTGGCAAAACTCGTCGCAAAAAGCCTTGTCTGGGGACTGCTGAAACTTTCCGTTCTTTTTGCGATCATTGCGTGGGTCCTTTCCCGTTCTTTGCGGGTCATGCTTGCGGTCACCGCAAGTATCTTTATTATCCCATTGACCATTTTAGGGTGTTTCGGTATCTACCGGATCCCTCTGGACATTATTTCCGCTCCTGCCTCGAATGTCGCGATCGCCATGGGAATCGATTCGATGATCCATATGATCAAGGCCTTCCGCCGGAAAAAAGATTGGCAGGCCGTGCGCGACGAGCTTTGGCAGCCGATCCTGACCTCCACCTTCGTTGTCGGTGCCGGATTCTCCATCTTCCTTTTCTCTACGTTCCCTCCGACACAACGCTTCGGCGGAGCCATTCTTTTAGGAACGCTCCTCGCGGGACTAACGTCCCTCTACATCCTGCCGATGCTGTATCACCATATTCGCCCGGATCGATGGCTAGCCTACTGTCTGAAGAAAAAGAAATAAACTTACAGTCAATTGACCTATACTGGTTCTTAATGAGATTTTCTGGTGGTTAAACTGTTGAATTTCATTAAACCAACATTAAGCATTGCAATCATTAATATTCAATCAAAACCATTGAACGTTAATAAGGCAATGATACGAAATTTTGATTAAGAACCAGTATAAAAGGAAACTTTCGATAAAGGTGAAGAGTATACCCTAGGACTGACAAGTCTTTCTGGACATAGATTGGTACTCCTAGGAGCATCAATCTATGTCCTAACACCAAAAAAACCCACCTCAACACTGAGCGTTGAAGTAGGACTTGTCTGAATTGAAAAAATAAAAAGTTTACCCGCCTTTTACTTCACTGCGCATTTTTCCTAACCTTCCTTCTTTTCGGATGGCTCTTTTGACGAAGGGCATTTCCCGTTCCAGCAGTACAGGCAGAGTTTTTCGCGCGGTATTCCGATGGCCTCGACCATATCATCAATCGTCTGATATCGAAGAGTCGTTACTTCAATATCCTTCTCGATCCACTTGACCATTTCTTTATACTTCTCTGAATTAGCATCCAGGTATTCTGAAACATCTTCGATATCTTTCCCTTCTAAATCCCTGATCGCCTTGCGCGCAGCTAATTCATCCGTGCTTCTCGTCGAAAGGCAGAACTTGCACGGGAACATCAGAGGCGGACAGGCCGGCCGGACATGAATTTCCTTCGCCCCGGCATTCCAAAGTTTCTTAACCGTGGAACTCTTAAGCTGCGTTCCCCGGACAATCGAGTCTTCACAGATAGCGATCTTATTCCCGTCGATGATATTATCAATGGGAATCAGTTTCATCGTCGCAATGAAATCCCGCGTTGCCTGACTCGGAGGCGTGTAGCTTCGACCGTAGCCCGGCGTGTATTTAATAAGCGGACGCCGGTAAGGCACGCCTGATTCCATCGCGTATCCAATAGCATGAGCCGTGCCGGAATCAGGAACGCCGGCCGCTACATCAACTTGAATGTCTTTATCTTTTTTGGCTAGTGCCCTGCCGCAACGTTCGCGAACAGTCTCAACATTGACCCCTTCATAAACAGAAGCCGGGAATCCCGTATAAATCCACAAGAAAGAACATATTTGCTGATTGTCAGCGCCTTCTCTTCTGACTGCCATTCCGTTTTCATTTAAAAGAATGACCTCTCCCGGCCTTAAAAATTTCGTGATCTTAAATCCGAGATTCGGCAAGGCGTTACTTTCCGAGGCCACAACCCAATCACTTTCTTTTTGCCCAATGACCAGCGGAGTGTACCCCCATCGGTCACGCGCCGCATAGACACCGTCTTTGTGAAGAATCAGCAACGAGCAGGAGCCTTCGATCACATCAAACATCTTTTCAATTCCGTCGATGATGTTATCGCCCAGGCTGATCAACTTCGCAATCAACTCTGTTGTGTTCACTCCGCCGTGGCTGACTTCACTGAAGGAAATGCCTTTCTCGAAAAGAACGGATTGTAATTTTTCCGTATTTTCAATAAAGCCAGCGGTCACAATACTAAAAGGCCCGAACTTGGAATTCAAATACATCGGCTGTTCGTCACAGTCGCTGATCACCCCGATACCCTTGTTGCCTTCCATATGCCGATGGTCTTCATAGAACTTCGACTTGAACTGGCTCTTGCTGATATTATGGATCTGCCGATTGAATTTTTTCCCTAAAACCACCATGCCGCCGTACTCCGTACCTAAATGCGAATGATAATCGACGCCATAAAACAGCGTTTCAATACAATCCTTTTTTGTTACTGCTCCAAAAACTCCGCTCATGTTTGATCTCCGTAAGTTGTTCTACTGATTATACTGGTTCTTAATGAGATTTTCTGGTGGTTAAACTGTTGAATTTCATTAAACCAACATTAAGCATTGCA
>JAGLMJ010000027.1 GCA_023140095.1 Candidatus Omnitrophota bacterium
AAATCTCATTAAGAACCAGTATAAAAAGGATATGATTATGTTCAAAAGGATTTCTCGCTTAGCTGCAATATGCGTGATATTGGTTACAAATTCCGGATGCGCTCTTTTAGGTACAGCGATCAGTGCAGGGGCTGCCTATGGGATTTATCAGGCAACTAAAAAATAATTTGGCAGCCAATTGACAGGCTGACAAAGGAAGAACAGATGACACGGTCGAGCATTGATACACAAACACAAAAAAAACACGTAAAAGCTGTCGGTTTGATCTCCGGAGGGCTTGACAGTACGCTTGCCGCAAAGGTCATGAAAGACCTGGGGGTTGATGTCCACGGGGTTTATTTCGCGATGCCCTGGGGGTGTTGCGATAAGGCCATGGCGAATGAGGCGGCCAAGCGCATCGGCATTAAATTTATCGTTCTTCAACTCGACGAGCGCTATTTAGAGATCGTCCGTACGCCTAAGCACGGTTACGGGACCGCGATGAACCCGTGCATCGACTGCCGCATCCACATGTTCTCACGCGCCGCGCAATACATGAAGCATATCGGCGCGGACTTTCTCTTTACCGGCGAGGTGCTCGGCCAGCGGCCGATGTCGCAAAAGCGCCACAGCATGAAACGGATCGAAAAAGAATGCGGATTAGAGGGACGGTTGCTCCGGCCGCTGTGCGCGCAACTTCTGCCGCCGACGATCCCCGAACAGGAAGGACTGATCGACCGGAATAAATTGTTGAACATGTCCGGCCGCTCGCGCAAACCGCAGATCCAACTGGCGGATGATCTGACGATCACCGAGTATAACCAACCCGCCGGCGGATGCCTGTTGACCGACCGGAACTTCGCCAGCCGCATACGCGACACACTCAAACACGGGTACCGCAACTTCCGCGAAACCATCGCGCTGCAATGGGGGAGGCACTTCCGCATCAATGATGATTTTAAGGCGATCGTCGGGAGGGACCAGAATGAGAACGACTCGCTGCTGCGTTACGCGCACCGCGATGACCACGTCATGTTGTTTGCCGATGAACAAAAAGCCGGAGCGACACTTCTGTTAAAGGGGTACGAGCCTTCGGAAGATATTCTCTCGACGGCCGCCGGACTCATCCAGCAATTTTCGAAATACAAAGACGACGCGCCGTTGGCGATAATTTGCTGGCCGGTCAGCGACCCGAACGATATTCGGTCCGTAACCGCGCGCAAGCTCGACACGTCACAAGTTGAAAAGATGTATATTTAGTTCTCACCCAACCATTGAATAATATCGTCGGATTCGTAAAGGGCCTCGCCGTCAATGCAGAGGCACGGAACTTGTGTTTTTCCGCCGAGAGACATCAACTCCTCGTTGGCCTCGGGATTCCCCGAGATATCCTTAAGCGCCACGGAAACATTGTTTTCTTCAATAAACGACAGGACCTTCCGGCAATAAGGGCACATCGGCCGGTAATATAACGCTAATTCAGGCATATTTAATCTCCTTTAATTATTGTAAGGGCGTACGCCCCTACCGTACAAGTTCTTCCGAAAAACGGATCACATCGTCTTCCAGCTGACAGTCATACAACCGGTTCATCTCCTGAAGGCAGGTCGGGGAGGTAACGTTCACTTCGATCAGATAATCCCCGATAATATCAATGCCGACGAAATACAGTCCGAGTTTCTTTAATTCCGGCTTGAGCACGTCGATGATCTGTCGATCCCGCTTGGTGATCTCAGCCGCCAGCGGTTTGCCGCCGGAGAAAAAGTTGTTCCTGTGGTCGTCTTCTGAATGAAGGCGCAGGACCGCGCCGAGCGGCTCGCCGTCAAGAAGCAGGACGCGTTTATCCCCTTCGACAGCCGCGGGAATATATTTCTGCACAATAATATCCTGTTGCCAATTCCGCGTTAAAGTCTCCAAGATCACGTTCGTGTTCTGTCCTCCGATTTTAATATGAAAGACCGATTGCCCGCCGTAGCTGTCGGTGGGCTTCGCAATAATATCTTTTTTCTCGCCTAAGAACGCGAGCAGGTCATCGCGGTTCGATCCGATCAGCGTCTTTGGCGTGATCGACGTAAACTGCGCGGCCCAGATCTTTTCATTCACCGTGCGGATCCCCGACGGGGCATTGATCACGGCAACGCGCGCCGGCAGTTGGTCGAGCAGCCACGTATTGTGCAGATATTTCTCATTAAAGGGAGGGTCCGTCCGAATGAAAACGACGTCGACATCATCCGCAAAGAGAAGCGTCGGCGTATCGTCAATAAACGGATGCTCAACATCGTACTGCGGCGTAACCTTCACCGTGTGGAACTGCAGCCTGCCGTCCTTAATGACGGTCCCGCCGTTGGGTAGAAAATAAACATTGTGCCCTTTGCTGTGGGCGCCGACCATCAAGGCGAGGGATGTGTCCTTTTTGACATTGACGCTGCTTAGCGGGTCCATTAGGAATATGAAATTCATTTGCTTGCCTTTTTACCAAACTGACCCCCGGGGTCAGTTTGGGTTATTTCTTCGTTGCTTCCAACTGAATGATCTCACGGTGAGCGGCAATGCCGGCGATACGGGCTAAAATGCGGTACACGTCGAAGATATTAATGTCATGATGCACGCCGCAATCCCCGTACTTGCTCAAATGCGGGCACATCTTCTTGAATTCCATGCCGCGGGAATTAAGATTATCGCGCTGCCCCTTGGAGCTGTGCGAGCGGTAAAATCCCCCGATCAGATTGTTCTCGACCTGATAAATACACACCTCGCTGACTTCCTCGTCGATATTGTAGATCGTCGGAACGCCTTCCTGCAGCAAATAACGCTCGATCACCTGCGCGTTCTTGCCGACATGAAGCTTATTGCGGTTCTTGCGGTTCAGTTGCAGGATATCGGAAGGATCTTCGACGGGCAAGACGCCCATGCCATAGGTCCCGGAATCCGACTTAACAAAAATATACGGCTTTTCATCGATGTGATGTTCGCGGTATTTCGCCTTGATCCTCTCGAAAAGATCGGCCGCTGAATCCATTAACTTTTGGCGGTCCGCCTCGATGTTAATATCGACCCCGTCGACAACATTGTACAAACAGGAAAACAGCCACGGGTCAACATCAAGGATCCTTGAAAATTCATAGATCAGGTCCCGCGTGTGATCAAAATGATGGCTTTTAAGCCGCGAGTGCCAACCGGCCTGGATCGACGGATAAATGGGAACTTTCGAATTTTTTAATACATCCGGTATGCCGGCCGTCAGATCATTGTTCATAATGATCAGGTCAAAATGTTCCCGTCCGGCTTCATATTCTTCAAGGATCCTGCGGAAACAATAGACCTTGACGAATTCGCCCGTCGCCGTTTCAAGTCCCACGCACTTCGCCTGCTCGCAAAACACCGGCTGGATATTTAAAAATGTCGCGATCCGGACATGAAAGCCGGAGCGCTCGATGATCTGCTGCAAAATACGGATATTTTCCAAATACCATGCATTGCGCGTATGTTCCTCCGCGATGATCAGGATATCTTTGCAATGCGGCACGCGCTTATTGATGGCCTCGCGTATAAAAACTTCCGAATCCTTCAGGCCGTGCTCGCAGAGATTATTAAATCCTGCGGGAAAGATATTCGTATCCACCACGGCCGCTTTAAAACCGGCATTGCGGATATCGACCGAAGAATAGAGAGGAAGCTCCTTGGCCCCTTCATAGGACTGCAACCAGCGGTGGATTTTCTCTTGTTTAGCCCGTATCGGCTCAATCAAGCGTGAAATTGATTGTGTTGTATTTAAGATTTCCATTATATTACCTCAATTTAAGCATGTTATTATGCACCACTTCCGCAAAAATGTCGATATGAAAATCCGCTCCCTAAAGTCCGCTCCACCAATTAGTCGGAAGAAGGGGGCTTTGCTTACACGGTATCGGATATCGATGGTGCAGGCAGGCCCGCTTTGGATATCGCCAAATACCAGAGTGTAAAGACATTGACTCCGGGAAGAAGGATCAAAAGGACTAACCACCGGGGTTTATGCAGCAGTTTTAAGATATCAACAAATAAGAATAATAGCACAAAAATATTGAGGACCGGCAGTAGAAAGAAGACCACAAACCACAATGGATTCTTAGCCATGTAAATAAAATAAAAACACTGAACCAACGGGATCCAGGTCAGCCAACTGTGTTTTCTCCCGAGTTTCCTGGCGACGAGCATCAGCGGAAGGCAAACAAGAACATAGATGATCACTGTGAAAGATGCGAGGAGGAGCAAGATATCCCGCCGCACTTTCACCGGGATCGCATTAAGTCTTTCCTTAATAAAGGGCAATTTTCCTCGAATATACGCATCGGCATTCCTAAAACTTGTCCCGCAAAATTGGAGGTATGTCTTGACCTTTTGGACTGAATTTTTTATAAAATCCGTTTTCGGTCCGGTCTTTGCCGGAACAGGCTCGGATGTTTCTAAGTCCTTTTTAATCCGCGCCGTGACCTTCGACTCAGCGCGTTTACCGGGATCAACGGTTTTTTTGCCCCGCGCCGCTTCCCCCGGCTCAACAGTGATGGGAGAGTCCCGCTTCTTCAACACATCGACCCCATCAAGGGTGGCAACATCCTTGGTGAGTACCGGCTTAATGGGTTCTACTTTTTTGGGTAGCTCGACGACCTTCGGAGGTTTGACGGCTCTAGTTGGTATGATGACTTCCGGCAGCTCAACAACTTCAGGCGGTTCGTCAACTTTCGCCGGCTCGACGACCTTCGGGGCCTCGACAACTTTAGGCACCTCGACAACTTCAGGCGGTTCGGCTTCTTCGGCCGGGGCAATAGATTGACCGTTGATCGTCTGGATCTCGTCGAGATAATAGGTGATCGGAATGCCGTACCCGGTGTCGATCTTGATCAATTCATCATCACGCTCAACAATTTCACCCTTAATGATCTTTCCCGAGCGCAAATGCACGACCGTAGCGGATACGTTTGCCGCCGTAAAAAGAAAGATGCCGACAGCAAGAACGATCGTTCTTCGCGGACATAATGTATTTAGAAAATCAAACATATCAACTTACCTCAGCGTTAATGGGAGGTGGCCGGATGCCGCTCCAGAAACCGGAGAAGACGGTCAATGATCTTCTCGAGATCAACAAGCTGCATAAGCTCCGAGCGCAATTTCGCGACATTCGGAACGCCGTTAAGATACCCGACATAATATTTGCGGAAAGGAATGATCCCGTCGCGCAGGCCCTTCAATTGAACCGATAATTTCAGGTGCTCGATGCAAAGCTCGATCTTTTCTCTGAGCGTCGACTCCGGCAGACGCTGTCCTGTCTTTAAAAAATGCTTCGCTTGCCGGAAGATCCACGGGTTGCTCATCGCCCCGCGGCCGATCATGACCCCGTCGCAGCCGGTCTCGAACATACGCTTGACGTCGTCGGGCATCGTGATGTCGCCGTTGCCGATCAGAGGGATCGATATGACCTTCTTGATCTTCTCGAGCCAGTGCCAATCTGCTTGCCCTCGATGCGCCTGGCTGCGCGTGCGGCAGTGAACGGTCAGCGCCTTCGCGCCGGCCTGCTCGACCATCTTCGCCACATCGAGGATCACGATGCTGTTGGTGTCCCACCCGAGACGTGTTTTGACGGTCACTGGAAGCTTTGTCGCCTTGACCGTTGATGCGACGATCCGCTCGAAATGAGGGAGGTCCTTAAGCAACGCGGCGCCTTCGCCGCGGCTCACATGGTTCTTGACCCAGCAACCGCAATTGATGTCGATCAGGTCCGGGCCGAGCGCCGTCGCGCGACGCGCCGCTTCTTCCATCGATTCTTCGACACCACCGAAAAGCTGGATCGCGATGGGCCGCTCTTCATCCGTGATCCGGATCTTTTTGATCGCCCGCGGGATATCGCGAATCAGGGCCTCGCAGCTGGTAAATTCGGTATAGACAATATCGGCGCCTAACCGCTTGCAAACCAGACGGAACGCGGTATCGGTCACGTCCTCCATGGGCGCCAGGGCAATAGGTTTTTCGATCTCAATAGGACCAATATTCATAATATTTTACCAATAAAAGCTTTAAAACAGGAGAATTAAATTATAGCCAAGCCTATCAAAATAACCTTGCAAAGTCAAAAGGTATTTGCTAACGTAATATATAAATATTAATATAAATAACAAATCATGAATACGAAAATCTCATTTTATACATTCGGTTGCCGTCTCAATCAAAGCGAGACCGCCGTTGTCCAACAGACCTTCAAGATCGACGGCGAGTACAAGATCGTCGATTTCGGAAAGCCGGCCGACGTCGTTGTCGTCAACACCTGCACGGTCACCGAAAACGGGGACACGGATACCCGCAAGCTGATCAATAAGATCAACCGGACCAATCCGAAGGCGCGCATCGCGCTTCTCGGCTGCCAGGCCCAGATCCAAAAGGACCGGTTGACCGCTTTGCCGAACGTCAACTGGGTGATCGGCAACGCGCGGAAGATGGATTTCCTTTCGATCCTTAAGGAGGAAGAGGCCCCTAAAGCGCCGCGGGTCATCACACCGGCCATTCCCCGTGAGAGTTTTGAGGTCCCGGCGACCGGCATTGATCCAACGCACACGCGCGCGAATATTAAGATCCAGGACGGCTGCGACTTTTTCTGTTCATATTGCGAGATCCCTTATGCCCGCGGGCGCGCCCGGAGCCGCACATTCTCGGATATTATCCGTGAGGCCGCAGCCCTAGCCGCGGCAGGGCACAAGGAACTGGTCATTACGGGGATCAATGTCGGCACCTACAAGAACAGCAAAAAAACAATTATTGATGTGATTGATGCTCTGGAGCAGATCAATGGCCTCAAACGCATACGGATCTCATCAATCGAGCCGACGACGATCTCATTTGAGCTTATTAAAAAAATGACCAAACCGACAAAGCTCTGCCGTCATCTCCATATTCCGCTTCAAAGCGGGAATGATCAGATCTTAAAAAAGATGAGGCGTAAATATTCCGTCGAGGAATTCGGGCGTTTTATCCATAGGGCCTATGATACCGTGCCGCAGATCTGTATCGGCACCGATGTGATCGTCGGGTTTCCCGGCGAGGCCGATGAATTCTTCGAGGAAACCGCCGAGCACCTGCGTGAATGGCCGATCCATTATTTCCACGTGTTCAGTTATTCACAACGAAACATGGCGAAGAGCCAGAAGTTGCCCGAAGCCCTATCACAACAGAAGATCGCCGCCCGAAGCGCGGTGTTGCGTGAATTAGGTTTGAGAAAGCGGCGGGTGTTTTACAAATCATTTATCGGGACAAAACAAAAAGTCCTTTTCGAACAAAGCAAAAAAGGGTACTGGACAGGATTGACAGATCATTATATCCGCGTTAAGGTAAAATCTGATCGGAAATTAAATAATGCATTTTTAAAAATTAAAATGGAAACGCTTGATCGCCAAGCGATCATCGGAACACTGGATCAACCTGATGAGTGAAAACAATCCCGAATCCCCATCCCTTGAGAAAATAAAATTTGGCCAGGAGAAAGGCGGGCGCGTCTGCATTACATACGGCCGGGACAAGATCATGAACAGGCAAGTTGTTTCTTTGATCCGCGAATTAGGGATTGATCCTCTTGTCATGCAGGACGAGGGCAACAAAGCAAAACCGCTCGCGCAGTTTTTCACTGAATATCCTGATATCTCTTTCGTGATCGCGATCCTCTCAGCCGATGATTGGGTTTACCCTAAGGAAGGCAAGCCTAACGACGCTTTGATGTATGCCGATCAAGGGGTCGTTTTTCACCTGGGATTTTGGATCGGACGGTTAGACAGAAGCCGCGTGTTTGCGCTGTATTATGACCAGCGAAGTTTCCGTTGGCCAACGGAGCACTTCGATGTTATCTACACGCCATTGGATAAAAATGACGCATGGAAAAATGAGCTTGTGAGCCGATTGAAGGCCGACGGCATTAAGTTTAATACGGAACAGCCATAGGACCGGAATCAGATAAATAGAGATTTTTAAAAAAAATTTTTTATTTATTATCGTTTCGTGTTAAAATTGTGCTATGAAAAGAACAGATTCCGGGTTTACATTAGTCGAAATCATGATCGTTGTCTTGATTATCGCGCTCTTAGCTTCTATCGCAATCCCCAATCTCCTCAGGGCCCGTATCACCGCCCATGACGCCTCAGCTCAAGCGGCTTTAAAAACGATCAGCACCGCTATGGAGACCTACATAGCCGTAAACACTATCTATCCTTCCACTGCGACAGCTTTAACAGGTGCCACACCGCCCTATTTACAAGTGGATTATTTTACCGGCATCCATAATGGATTTACCTTTACTCTTGATTCCTCATCAGGTCAGGTTTATTCCGTTACGGCAGTTCCAGCAAGCGCCAGCCTCGGAAGTTCCAGTTACACAATCAGCACCGGGGCCGTTTTAGTCACCAACTAGGAGACTGTCCGAGGATGGGATTTCCGGACAGCCTCCTAGGCCATCCTAAAATATCCGTATTTCTCCAAAATTCGTGATTAATCAAAAATTCGGCAAATATAAAAAAACATGCTATACTATCCGTTCTAGGAAATTTTTCCCGATAAAACAATTAGGACGAGCAATGAACATACTACGAAATACTGCAAGATACGCCGTACTTGCCGGCTTCTGTCTATTAACCATTTTAGGAACACCCAAAGAATATCTTTATGCCGATACCCCTTACCAGTACAGAAATACCGCAAATAAACCGCTGTCAAGCCTAAAATGCAATGAATTTACGTTTGACGCGACCAGATCACAGCTCCCGAAGAGCCCGAACATATCTTTTCTTTGGGATTTTGGTGATGGGATAACGAGCGCTGATCCGATCGCTACACATACCTATCAACAGTCAGGCGACTACACCGTCAATTTATCGATCACGGACAACTCCGGATTTGAATGTAGCACAGCCACAACGTCACAAACCGTCCGGGTCAATATTCCGCCTCACGCATCGTTTATTAGTGAAGACCGGTCCTGCGTTAATGAAGAGCTGACCTTTGATGCCGGGACAAGCTACGCGGATGGCGGAAAAAGTCTTAAGTATTTGTGGAACTTTGGCGATGGGGATACCCGAAAAAATACTTTGCGGGTCAAAAAATCTTACGCCAAAGGCGGTAATTACAGGATCCGCTTGACCGTTGATGATCAAAGCGGGACCTTCTGCAGCGAGCAAGTCGCTGAGAAAATGATCCATATCAACGAACCGCCTTCCGCCGACGCCGGTGAGGACGTTATTTTTCGATGTGTTGACAATAGGGAAGATGCGGTTATTCATTTTGATGCGTCAGCAACAACCGATTCCAATAATGATCCTTTAACCTACATTTGGGACTTTGGCGACGGCCATAAGGATAAGGGCATCAAAGCCGCTCATCGTTATGAAGAAGTCGGCAGTTATGACGTTCGTCTCATCGTATCGGATAATACCGGCATCCATTGCGGAATAAGTGTGGATTTTGTAACCGTAAAAATCAATCAAACGCCTGAAGCCAATGCCGGCGGCGACGTGGTCACGTGCGTTGGTGAAGATGTCGCGTTTGACGGGTCCGGTTCTTCTGTCCACAAAAAGGGAACGGCGTTCGCTCAATGGCTCTTTGGCGACGGGGCCTCAAACAAGGGCCTCTATGCGACCCATCGCTACAATCGCCCCGGAACATATCAAGCGACGCTGTCGCTCGAGAATAAACTTAACGATATGTGCCCGGTCGCGCGCGACACGCGTGTGATCGTTGTCAATTCACCTCCAACCGTTAAGATGAAAAGCGTGACTTCGGGATGCGTCGGCAAAGAGATCTTTTTCGATGCCTCATCAGCCGTCGATGCAGACGGTGATGACCTCCAGTATTATTGGAATTTCGGTGACGGCACCACACTTGGCGCCGGATCAAAGATCAGCCACACCTATGACCATGGAGGAAGCTACCGGGTCAATGTCATCGTCGATGACCAGAAGGGAACCTCGTGTTCAACTGCGACCGCCAATGTTAATCTCCATATCAACACGCCTCCGATCGCTAATGCGGGACCTAATTCGTCCTGCTGCGTTCATCGACTGGCTTCATTCACCGCTAGCGCTTCCAGTGACCCTGATGATGACCGCCTAACCTATACCTGGGATTTTGGTGACGGCTCTACAATGCAGGGAGAAAGCGTAGCTCATGCGTATTCCCACGACGGGTCGTACAACGTGCGCTTAACTGTTGATGACCACAGCGGGTCTTCTTGCAATCGGTCGACCGACGGATTTGTCGCTGTTGTCAAAGAAGTCCCTGTCCCGATGATTCACATCCGTTAATCAATCCAGATATTCTGTATGGTCTTCCAACCCATTTGCCTTGACGAAATCGTCATTTGGCGCTATTATTCGCTATATATACTGCAATTAATATTCATATTCCTATTACATATGGCATAAACAAACATATCCCGCAATTTGAACAATGGCCTAAAAAATAAGTCCAAATTCACAAAATACTCTTATGAAAATTGCTCGTCCCATCTATAAAAGAAAAATTGAATTCGGCAGATTCAGTATTCCCATCAGGGTTTATGGAAATAAGGGCCCTCATCTTGTATGCGTTAACGGTGTCCAGCAATCCATGGCCATGTGGCAGAATGTCGTTACCCGTTTTTCCTCCGAATACAGGATCGCCCTTTTTGACTTTCCCGGACAGGGAAAAGCGCAATTCATTTCCGGCCCTCAAAAATTATCGTTAAATGAACAAGTGGATATTTTGCATGAAGTCATCAAATCCGCCGAGTTTGACAACAAGACCACTCTTTCAACGGCTTCCTGGGGTGGGGTTGTCGCTTTAGCTTTTGCTGCCCGATACCCTCGAATGATCAAGCAGTTGGTCCTAGGAAGTATCGGAACCCAGCCGAACAAAAGAATGGTCGAAACGATCCGGAAGGGGCTATCCATTGATACAGATAACCGGGCAGAAATGGCAGAAGTATTGATCCAGAGTTTTGGCCAAAATCTTCCTGAGAAAATTAAAAGGGACATCGCCACACAGTTTCGCTCTATGAACAACGATAATCTGAAAACTTTTAGTGAGCATGGACTGTCTGTAGTATCTACAGAAAATCTAACGGACTTAATCGACCTTAAAAAAATTGAGGCCGACACACTTATCTTAATGGGCGAGCACGATACGATTATTGACCCCGAAGATGTCCATTTTCTCGCTTCTAAGATTCCAAATTGCATAGTAAAAACAGTCATGAATGTCGGCCATTTCATGCACCTTGAAACAAACAATATTTTTGATGTTTATAGCGACGCTTTTGCTGGAAAATATTTTGAGCCGGTAGCAATCGCGAGCAATAAAAACACCTAACTCTCTTAATAAATGACAATGGACTGGGATAAAAATACCGAAGAAAAGTTTAAGCAGCTGATCCAAAAGATCCCAATCTTCCTGCGCAATATCGCTAACGAAAAAGTATCAAAAGCAGCGGAAGGTTTTGCCGAGAAAGAAAATCGTCCTCAGATTAGCGAAAAAGATCTGGTTGATGCTTTTTTTAAGGAAACTCCATTCGGCTTTCACGGCCCAATGAAAACCGACATGGAAGCGGTCGGCATTGATTATACGCAATACGGTTATGAAAAATAAAAATTAAGATAGGCCCTAACTACCACCAAATCACACCCCGGGGGTGTGATGGGTTTAATAATGAATAAATTAAAATTCGCAACTTGTATAAATTGCATTGATGGAAGAACACAGGAGCCTGCGATTGCTTTTCTTAAGAAATACACTGCAGTTGACCATGTTGATATGATCACTGAACCTGGGCCTGATAAAATCCTGGCGCAGCATAAAAATAAGCCCATTATTGCTTCAATAAAAAAACGCGTCCAAATTTCAGTGGAGAAGCATCACTCAAAAATGATTATGATTGTTGGACATTATGATTGCGCCGGTAACCCGGTTAATTACAGTGAACATCTAAAGCAGATAAGAATGTCAGCAAAGAAAGTTCATCAATGGGAATTAAAGGTTCCAATTTTAGGCGTATGGATAAATAGAAAGTTTCACGTTAAAGAAGTTTTATTAATAAAAAGCTACTAGAGCCGGACACCCGGAACTTTAGAAAGGATGGTTTTGTATGGAGGTTATTTTAGCCGGTTATAATGTTGACACAGATGTCTTGAGTGAACTCAGTGGGGGGAAAGAAGCGCGCGAAGACTTGACCCCCGAAGTACTCTCAGCCGCCTATGCCCGCATAAGCCGCGATCCGCGCCCAATCAACGAGCTAAGAATAGATTCCCGAAATGAAATTGAACGGGCCAGACGCTCCAATTCATCCATCATATTTAAAATGGGACATCATTCCGTTGCTGAGCACGCTGTTTTTAATCTGGATATCCTAGGTATTTCGCGCTTTGCTATGGAAGAACTTGAAAAATTCCGGCTGTGTTCGT
>JAGLMJ010000028.1 GCA_023140095.1 Candidatus Omnitrophota bacterium
CTTCACATAGGGAACTAATTGTTCAGCCATTTCTCGGTAAGTCAAAAAGCCTTCAGGCCCGTGACCGTTTCTTTTCCATGATCCCAGGTGAACTTCATAGACCGACATCGGCTGTTTTGTATAATCGGCATTCCGGCGCTGCTCAAACCAGGCCCCGTCATTCCATTTATATTGGGAATCATAAACTATTGAAGCCGTTTGGGGCGGGCACTCGCAATGAAAAGCATAGGGATCGGCCTTTTCTTCCTTGTATCCGTTATATTTCGAGCAAATGTGATATTTGTACAAATTGCCGTTACCGATGCCGGCAATGAACCCTTCCCATACCCCGGAGCTGTCCTCTCGTGGATGAAGAACATGCGCTTCCTTATCCCATCGGTTGAACTTCCCGATAACGGAAACTTTCTCCGCCGACGGGGCCCAAACCGCGAAATACGTTCCGTCAATACCGTCGTGCTGTAGGCTGTGGCTTCCCAGCTTTTCATAGATGCGATCATGCACCCCTTCCTGGAACCGCGCAATATCGTCGTCAGAAAAATAACCCGGACAGACCGTCGTCATCAGGTTCTTCGCCCTTTTATCGTTTGTTTTCTTACTTTGATTCGCAGATTTCTCAACCGCTTTCATGGCTTTATGCCCTCACATTAATGTGTTAATAAAAACATATCATAGATCAAACCGTAGATCAGGGATAACGAACAAATCATACCCAAATAGACAAGAAGAATGCGCAGCCCAAAATCTTTTTTAATGACAAGAATCGTCCCATAACTCGTAATGGGGCCGACCAAAAGATAACACAACGCCTGGCCGTGGCTCATGCCACTTTCCATAAACGCGTCCGCCATAGGAACACTGGCCGTCGAGCAGACATACGTTACCAAACCGATGATCAAAACAAAGACATATCCGAACAGGCCCGTTAAATATTCACTGATCACATGCTGGATCGGTTCAAAAACTGTAATGAAACTGGCGATGGCGATGCCAAGAATGATTTCCAATCCTATTTCTTTCGGCAATGTCACAAACGCGTAAGTGACCGCTTCTTTGGCCTTTTGCCCGACGGACATATCTGAACTCCGAACAGGAGTTGTTCCCGAATGGCAACAGAAGTCAGCGCCATCGTTATGTTCAATATCATCTTCCTTCAGCTTTATGCCATTGGTCACGGTCCCCAGCAAGACTGCCATGACAATAACCCCAATGAAAATAATTGCCGTGAAAGTCAACCCGAGCAACTTCCAGCAAACGATCAATGCGGAGATCGATGTTGCGGGCGTCGCCACCATGAAAGCTAAGACCGCCCCTAATGTCGCCCCTTTGCGGCGGAGGGTCAAGGCGATCGGCAGCGAGCCGATGCAGCAGACCGGAAGCAAGGTCCCAATGACCGATGAAATCAAAATAGGCCGTAACCCCTTTTCGCCAAGATGTTTCTCAACGATGCTCGTAGGGATAAATTTGAAAAAGAACCCGCTGATCAAAAAGCCGATCACTAATGTCAGCCATAATTCCCGCCAATACATCAAAAAAACTTGAACAAATTCATGCGTAAATTCCACGTCGCTGCTCCCCAAGCCTAAACGTTTATGTTACGTTGAACCGACATCACCCAGACCAGGCGCATCTTCATCAAAAACGGTTTTCACTTTAGGTTTAATGACATCCTTTTCATCGTAGATCTCGCCGAATAACTCTTCGAGGACATCTTCCATCGTCACAAGGCCGACATCCTTCCCTTTTGAATCCTGAACAATGAACAGGTGCTGGTGATAAGCCTGGAATTTTTCAAGAAGAGTATCCGCTTTGGTGAACCAATTCACAAAGATCGGTTCTCGCATAAAATCCCGCACATGCGCCTGATAATTATCTTTGGCAATCTCGCGCAAAAGAATCCGGTGCTGCACGGTACCGACAATATCCAGAGGATCTTTATCATAAATCACAATACGGCTGAAACGGGAGTTAATGATATCATCTTTGACATCCGCCAGCGTCTTATGCGCGGGCAAGGCATAGATCTGGTCCATGGGCTTCATGATCTGAATGGCGCGGACATCATTCAGTTTAAAGACGCGGTTACATAACACCTCTTCATCCATCTCCACGGTTCCCTCTGCCCGGGCCAATTTCAACATCATCCGGATCTCTTCTTCCGTTACGCGGGGAAGCTTGCGGTCGGAAACAAAGGGTTTAGTCATTTGGATAATGAGAACCACGAGCGGACGGAATAGCCATAACAATACCCGCAGAGGCCTCGCAAAGAACAACGACAGGGAAACTTTATAGCGCTCTCCAATGGTTTTAGGAATGATCTCAGAGACAACAATAATACTAAAGGTGAGAACCGTTGAAGCGACTCCGAGCCATTGATTCCCAAAACGAACGGCAATCTGCTGCCCGACAAAGATCGAACCCACAATATTGATCGCATTATTCACAATGACGATCGATGCAATGGCATACGTGATATTCTCCTTGATATACAGGAGATCTCTGGAATGCCGCCGCTTCTCTTCATGCAGGATCCTCGCCCGAACAAGCGGAAGACTAAGGACCGCTGCCTCAGACATCGAACAAAGGCCGGAAAAAACAATAATACTCACAAATAAAATTAAAACAGCAATCATGTGTTTATAAAGAGATTTTAATACTAATAGATTAATACATATATCTCATTTCGAAAAACCATTATATATGTTTTAGGATGAATTGCAAAAGAATTCGTGTTTTGAGAAAAAGCTGGAAAGTGCTGAAAATCGGGGATTTAAGAAATTTTTATGTCCTTGATGATCACATCTTCAGGTCTGATGTCAGGTGATAGCCTCTGGAAGTAGTATCCCTGGCCGGTATCAACGTCCAACTCCCTGACAATCTCAAAATCCTTCATTGTTTCAATTCCCTCTGCGATCGAGAAAATCTTATTTTCCTTACAGAAAGAAACAATAAATCTCACAATACTGCGCCGGAAGGAGTCGTTCTCCAATTGACTGACAATGTGGCGATCGATCTTAACCGCCTCGGGCCGTGTCTCGACAATAGATTCTAAACTCGCATATCCTCCTCCGACATCATCAACGGCGAATTTGAATCCATAATCCCGGTAGGCCTGCAAATGTTCATAAAAGGCCTCGAAATAAGGAACTAAAATGGAATATTATCCAAAACTTAACGCTTAAGATGAAGATATCTATACAAACACGGAATCAAGATGCTGATCCGTTTTTTCGCCTGTACTCTTCAAAGTGGTAGGTAACCAAACCTTCCTTGCATTCATCGAAGGTCTGGATAGATTCGAACATATCGGTAAACAGCGGAAAAAAAGTGTCACAATCAAAATCGTTATGAATGTGAGTCACATAAAGCTTCTCGCATTCCTGGTACTTTACGGCTTCTTCATAAACCTGCTGCCCGCCGATCACAAAAATGGTCTCAATAATGTTCTTGAGCTTTTCATTATTGGACATCTTAAGAACCTGGTCAAAACTGTCGGCCTTCAATACGCCTTCGGGTAACTGCAAGCCTGTATTCTTCGTCAAGACAATGTTTGTTCGCTCCGGAAGAGGCCGGTATTCTTGAGGAATGGAATCCCAGGTCTTCCTCCCCATGACAACAACATTTTTCTTCTTTGGGGAACGCGTATCCGTGGTAATTTCGCGAAAATGCATGATCTCTCCGGTCAAATCCCACGGAAGCGCATCATCTTTTCCTATGCCGTTCTTTGTGTCGATCGCAACAACGATATTAAGTGGAATCATAATTACAATTTAATCAACTCGACCGCTTTTATTTTTATGCTATTATACCGCAATTGGGAATTTAATGAAAGGGGCATGTTCGTAGGCGGGAATTCCGGAAAAACACTCCGGATATTTGCATTCAAAGTCTGTCCCAATTAAGTTACAGTTGCCACATTTTTTTCTTATACTCTTGCATCATTCGCTGGGTATTGAAAAAAGCGCTGCGCCCGACACAATGGATCATCTTGTCGATCCAGGGGCTTTGAACATCAACCTTTCCTTCCCGGCAGGTCTGATAATACAATTGCGCGACCTCATTTAACACGCCGTAAAGCTCATGGGAATCTTCATCCAGTCTCAACACCATCTCTTGACCGATCTGAGACCCGGAATGCCGATAACCAAAGATCCAGCCGATATCGTCGTGCTCCGCTTCGACCACCCATCCGTCGAGAGTGCTGACCTGAACAACACCGTTTAAGATCGCCTTCATGCCGCTTGTTCCCGAAGCTTCAAAAGGCGGCAGCGGATTGTTGAGCCAAACATCGACGGAATTCGTCAAAAGTTTACCGAAGTACGTATCATAATTCTCCAGGATAAGCACCTTGATCACTTCGCGGTGCTCATTGAGCTGGTCGATATGGTCGAGGATCTCCTCGATATGCGCCGATCCGATATCATCATTCGGATGGGCCTTTCCCGCCAAAACGATCTGTAACGGCCCAACCTCATAGGCGATCCTTAAGATCTGCTCGACATTATGAAAAATCAACGCGGGCCGCTTGTACCCGGCGATCCGCCGTGCCCAGCCGATGGTCAGAACATCCTCTTTTAAGCCCCAGCGCCCGAGCGTTTCGACCAGGCCCTTTTTATTTGCCTGGTGCGCCGCGAAAATATCATTCCGGAATTGAGGGTCACTTTTCAGCTCAATTATTTTCTTCAGGTTTCCGGGATGCCTTCTCCAATCGCCCAGCGTCGACGCATACCGGTCAAACAGGTCGCTGAAAGCCCCGGACAGCCACGTGTGCATATGAACGCCATTGGTGATCGAACAGATCTTCGAGGCGAAATTCGGGAATTGCAACCGCGTGATCTCTCCGTGCTTGACGGCAACCGCGTTAACTTTTTGGCAATTATTCAGGCACATGTAGGTTAAATTAATTTGATCAGAGTCCTCTGATTCTTTTCCTAAAGCGCAAGCCGCTTGAACATAGTCGTCATTCAATATGCGCGTGATATCGTCAATGGAAAAGCGGTCATGTCCGGCGGCGACCGGCGTGTGGCACGTGTAGGCGAATTGTTCCTGATATTTCTTGAACTCATCCTTTTTGTCCAAGTGAATATATTTTTCCGCCAGCGCAAATGCCGCGTGGCCTTCATTGAGATGATACCGGTCGATGCCGTAGCCGAGGCTCTCCAATGCCCTTACGCCGCCGACACCCAAAATAAGGCGCTGATAGATCTTCCACCAGACGTCGTCGCTGCGGTACAACTGGTCGGTTAATTTCCGGAATGAAGGATGGTTTCTCTCTAGATTGGAGTCGAGCAGGATGATCGGACAGGCGTGGCCTTGATCGTAGCTATACACATAATACTTCCACAGGCGAAGATGGACCGGGCCTTCCTTCGTTTCGATCGTTACAATATTTTTCAACGGGACCAACCCGGGATAGGTCGACGGGTCCCACGTCAATTCCTCGGGGACCTGTCCGTGCTTGTACCAAAAGTTCTGCTTGAAATACCCTTTATTCCAGAGAATGCCGACTCCCGCGACAGGACATCCGATGTCCGCCGAGCTTTTGATCGCATCACCGGCGAGAACCCCTAATCCCCCGCCGTAGATCGGGATATCGAGCATCTTGTCCGTCTTGACCTTAAAAAGGTAATCGCATAACCAGTAATTGGAAAATACTTCGTGCGTGTAGAATTGATTTTTCTCCGACATGAGCCGCGTCTGCCGGAAGGAATTGTAGATGCTTGGGGCAATGCCGAATTCCATTGAGAAATACGCGACACTTTTTTCCTTGCGGGAAAGTAACGATCTCTCAATGTTTAAGATCGTCTCGAGAGGAAACCCGAAGAAATGTTCCCGGTCGATATCTGTTTTGTAATGTTCGTCAAAACCTTCGATCGTTGCGACGAAATCCTTATAACTAAAAGAAGTTGCTTCTTCAATCGTGCGGCTCAAATGACGGCTCCTTGATGATCTTAAATGCGGGTCGATATAATGGACGATAAACCGGAGCCATTATATCAAAAGTTCACTTTTTATATTTATATTTCTTGTATTCTTCGCTCTCGAATTTCTTGATAGCGCATGATTTTTGTTTCGAAATAATGAGGCTCGCGTGCGGCGCTTTTAGGGCATTGATCTGTTTGGTCCCCGGACCGCCGCCAAGCACGCACAGCGCTGTCGCTAAAGCATCGGCCTCCATTGCGCTGGGGGCAATGACCGTGGCGCTAATAACACCCTTTTGCGGATACCCGGTAAGGGGGTTGATAATGTGGGACCATTTTTGGCCCTCAATAAGATAATGCTGCTCATAATCCCCGGAGGTCACGACCGCCCGGTCCTCGACCTCGACGATGTCGATCGTTTTAGATCTGTCCCTAGGGTCACGGATGCCGATCCGCCAAGGCTCCCCGGCACAATTTTTTCCTCCGACATAAATATCGCCGCCGGCGTCAATAAAAAAACTTGTTATCCCGTGTTTCCGGAAAATCCGCGCCGCCTCATCAACGGCATAGCCTTTGGCGATACCGCCTAAGTCGATCTTTGCCCATTTTTTCAAAAGCCTGACGTGATGATTGCCAAGCAATTGGATGTGTTCATAATCAACCAAAAATTGAACTTTCATGACCATCGTCTCGCTTGGAAGAATATTGTTGCGCTCGGCTTTGCGCCACAGGTTCATCAATGGCTTAACCGTGATATCAAAGGCCCCCTTTGTCGAACGCGCGAGATCAATGGATTCGCGAAGCACATGATAGGTGTCCGGCGCAATGAGAATCGCTTCAAGGCCTGATTTATTGATCTTGGCAATGTCGCTGGACTCGTCCGCAACATTCATCCTCCAAGAGATTGTTTCCAGCCGTTCCCAAATATCGTTGTAAGCGCTCTCAATTTCTGAAATGTCTGCTTGATTGCGACAAACATCCATTTGGACGACCGTGCCCATCAGCATTTTGGTCTCGCTGTACTTCTTTTGCCGCAGGACCACCTTCTTTACATCGCATCCTAGTTGAACAAACGAAATGTTCAAAACAACGACCAACAGCCATATGCCTTTGACATTCTCTTTACACTTGATCATCATCGCTTTGACCTCCCCATAACTACGTCATCCTGGAGGCCGTAAGGCCGAAGGATCTCGACCGGATAATCTAATCAGACCGGGCGAGATTCTTCCACTCCATTGTTTTAGAAGGGGTGTCAGAATGACATCTCGCTTAATTTATGCGGCCTGATCCGTCGCCGGGCCTTTTTCTTTTCAGAGACATGTTTCTTCGACTCAAGAATTTTTTCTTTTGAAGCCTTGGATCGCTTCCGGTTTTGCCGTTTTGTTTTCTGGCGCTCGTCAATTTCCTTCTGCTTCGCTTTGCGCTGCGTTTGCTCGATCTTCGCGATCAACAAGCAACGTGCCTTGTAACGGTTCAAGCCCTGGGAGCGTTCCTGGCTGCATTTAACCTGCATCTTTGTCGGGCCATGCAGCAGGACGACACACGTGGAAACTTTATTCACGTTCTGCCCGCCGGGACCTGAGGAACGGATGAAGGTCTCCTTAATATCTTTTTCAAAGATCTTCATGTGGAGCATTTTCCGCCGGAAATCTTTTGCTTTTTCGATCGAAATGCCGAATTGTGTCATTCGTGTCCTCATTGTGTCATTCTGACAGAGTTTAGACTTTTTTGTATAATAGCGCGACCCATCCCTCGCCTTTTTCTATTTTGACGCAACGCAACGGATATCGGGCATACGCCTGGCGAAAGACGTCATAACTGTTCAAAGAGATCCCGGAGACCGCCAGATATTTTCCCGGCTTGACAAAACTAATGATCTTATCGGCCGTCCGGATAAGTTCCTGAGTTAAGATATTGGCCGCGACGAGATCATATTGTTTCTTTGTTTGGTATTTTTGCACATCAGCCGTTTTAATGTCAACAGAGAAACAATCATTCTCAATGCAGTTTTGTCTGGCAATCTTGACCGCATCTTTGCAGATATCAATGGCTTGAACGTCTCCCGCGCCGCACTTTGCCGCGATCACGGCGAGAATGCCGGTCCCGGTCCCAAGGTCCAGGAAACTTTCAAATCGGCCCGTGCATCGTTCGATAAACTGTGCCATAAACCGTGTCGTGGCGTGCAGCCCTGTGCCGAAGGCGAGATCGGTGTCGATATAAATAGGCGCTCTGCCCCGGATCCGGCGCTTATGCTTATAACGCAAAGGAATGACCGCGAACGTTCGTGTTAAGGAAAACGGCTTGAACTCTTCCTTCCACTTTGTCTGCCAATCTCCTTTCTCTAAGGATTTAAGCGTAACCGGAACACCTCTTAGATGAAACACGAGCAATCGTTTCTTCAGCGTAAGAGCTTTTGTGCGCGACTTAAAATAAACCGATAAATTCGTATGCGGCCATTGCTCGCACTCGATGATCGCGTCTTTCGCGACCCCGACGTTGAGCAGCAATCCTTTTAGGATCCCGATATTTCCCTTATCGGTTGAGTTCATTGTTATGGCGACTTCAAAGACCGTCCCCTTTTTCACTTTAGGCATGAATTATAGATTATCCTTAATCCTTGCGTTTTGCAACAGCAAAATTCCTGTAAATGCGTGAGAAAAAGTTTGATTTTTGCCTTCAAACGCAATAGACTGGTGTTACGAAAAGGAGGGTTGTTATGGTGTATCCACTATTTCTTATTGTCGCAAGCATCGTTATTATCATTCTCCTATTTTTCCTTGAACGGGCTTTTCACAAGATCGCCGAACTCGAACATACCCTGGCCGAAGAAAAACGCAAACGGAGCATGCCGCTTTTGACCCTGGAGGTCAATACGGACGACGATTACGGGATGTTCCTGATCAATGACAGTTACTGCTACGCCAAGAACATCCGGGCCGGCGACCTAGACGTTGTCGTTGACTATGGCTTCAAGAAACATATTACCTTGAAGTTCGATGCGCTTGAAATACTTAAACCCAACGGAAGAAGCCGATTGAATTACCGCGTTTTCGACGGCGAATATGATACAACAATGACCGATTCAAAGAATATCCTGAACCATTTCCCGGACGCCCCCATCGAAATGCATTTGCGTTATGAGAACATCGAAGGGGACCCGTTCACCTCGACCATTATTCCCGAGAATGGCCAATACGTCGTTCGGGAGGTTACTCCCATCCAAAAGACAAGCCGCTGAGAACGTTCCCTCCCAGCGGCTTGCTTAAACACTTCTGTTCTCCCTAGAATCTAAAGAGCGCCTTTTACCCCATTTAAATACTCATAAAAATCATTCTCTGTCGTGAGTATTAAAGTCGTGTGCGCGTTAATGGTTTTGCGGTAGGTCTCTAGAGTCTTAACAAAAGAGTAAAACTCCGGATCCTTATTATACGCGTCAGCATAGATCTTGATCGCTTTCGCATCCGCTTTTCCCTTGACCTCCTGGGCCGTGCGATAAGCCTCGGCTTGGATCTGCTGCAATTCCTTGGCGCGCTGCCCTTCGATCTCGGCTTTTTTCCCCTGGCCTTCCGAGCGGAATTGCTCGGCGGCGCGCTTGCGTTCCGAGATCATGCGCTCATAGACCTTGCGCTGGACTTCCTTGACATAATTAATGCGCTTGATCTTAACGTCGACAAGTTCAACGCCATAGTCCTTAACAGCCTCGGCAGCTCGTTCAAGGATCATCGCGCTTAAGGCCGCTCTTCCTTTTTTGATCGACGCGAGCGCTGTTTTGCCGAACTCTTCGGACGCGGTCTCTAAAACTTCCGTGTCTCCCTCTTCGATCAACCGGTTACTATTACGGATCGCTTCAATGAGCACGTGACTGGATATCACCACTCGGGCCTTGGCATCAATAATATCATCGAGACGGGTTTGGGCATTTGGTTCCGTTCCAACCCGCTTCATGAACTTAAGGGCATCGGCAATACGCCAACGCGCTGTTGTATCGACCCATATCAGGCGTTTTTCGCGGGTCGGCATCTGATCGGCATCGCCATCCCAAGCGAGGATCCTCTTATCAAAATAATTTGCCGTCTGTATAAAGGGAAGCTTGAAATACAGCCCGGACTGCGTTTTCGGTTGGCCGACCAATTTCCCGAATTGCGTCACCACAACTTGCTGGGTCTCATCGATCGTATAGAAAGCGCCGCTTACGCCCAGGATCAAAAGTAAAATAACAATGCCAATGATCATACTCAATGTGTTTTTCATTTTAGAAGCCCCCCTTCACTTAAATTCAGCAATGGCAAAACAGTGTTCGCCTTAGGTTCAAAGACAAAGATCTTCCCGGCTTTCGGAATGATCTCTTCTAACGTTTCCAAATAGAGCCGGCGCTTTGTCACTTCTTTGGCATTCTTATAAGCGTTCCAAGTATCGAGAAACTTCGTCGCGTCTCCCTGCGCCTTGGCAACACGCGCGAGCGCGTATCCTTCGGCTTCGCGGATCGTCTTCTCAGCTTGCCCGCGCGCTTTAGGGATAACTTTATTGTACGCTTCCCAGGATTGGTTGATCACTTTTTCCCTCTCCTGCTCGGCCTCATTGACTTCATTAAATGAGGCCTTGACAACCGCCGGCGGAAGGACTTCCTGCAATTCGATCTTATCGATCTGAACACCGCTTTTATAGTTATCCAAGGCTGTTTGAAGCAATTCTTTTACGGCCTGATTGATCTCATTTTTATGGGTTGTAATGGCCTCGTTGACGGAATAATCACCGATGACTTGACGCATAGCGGATTCGGAAAGGTCACGCACGGTCTCCCGGGGATTACGTACATTGAACAAGAGATGGACCGGGTCCTTGATCTTAAAATGGACGATCCAGGAGACATCCAGGACATTCAAGTCGCCGGTGAGCATCAAGGACTCTTCATCGTAAGACTTCGAAGAATACTGCGTATTCACGCCGGCCTTAAGCGTCCGGAAGCCGAATTCCTCTTTAAAAACGCGCTCGACCCTGACTTTATCCAGTTTGTCGATATTAAAGGGTAACTTCCAATGCAAACCGGGTTGCGTTGTTTTTGAATATTTCCCGAAACGGCGAATAACGCCGACCTCGCCCTGATCGACCGAATAAAAACTTGTTAATGCAAAAAAACCGATCAAAAAGAAAACAATGATCATCGGCAACCACTTATTGGCATTGACAATATGCCGCCCTCCCTGCCTGAACAATTCTTCTGGTGTATCCGGAATTCTAAAAGCCATGATATCCTCCTTTTGGGTTTAACCTGCCTGTCCGTTTTTTTCAATCTTGAGTATATGTTTTCCGCCGATACCGTCGAGCTCTTCAATGCGAAACGGCCGATCCTTTAGTATACGGTAAAGGTCAGCAACATTGCCATCCTTTAGAATAGCCCATGTGACCGGCCGTTCATTGAAGAAATCAACGACCATTTGGTCCTTATTCAAGAACGGTATCGGATGCGGGCTCCAAAATCCTTTCCCGTTGATATCAATAACCGCCATCGGCCTGTCCGTGTAATAGCGAATACCGCGCACATAAAATTTACTGGCCAAAACAGGCGTGTGTGATTGATCGATGGTTTTAAAAACATCGCAAATCGGCTTGCAGGAAACCCACGGTTCAATATAAGACCTGCTGGAATACGCCGCGCCGAGAAGCGTCAAGGTCACGCCCAGGTACGCAAAGATCATCGGAAGATACATCTTCTTCTTATTAAGCATGAAGATCAATAACGAAATGCACGCGAGCATACCCGCGGAAACATAAATGGGCCGCAGGTCCAAAATAATATCCGGATATTGCTTCGCCGAGATAATGCCGCCGATCGCAACTCCGATCAAAAGAATGGACATCACATAAGCGCATACTTTGACAAGCCGGGGGTCTTCACCGTTCTGGGCCCGTTCCAATGCCCCGTTAAGGGTATAGGCAAGGATGATCGCGATCGCGGGAAAGGCGGGAAAAATATAGCTGGCCAGTTTCGAATGCGCCGGCTGGACAAAAATATAGATGCTGGCGATCCACGCCAAAAGAAAGAACAGCTTATCCCGCGATGCCAGCTTTTTCTTGAATTGCACAAAGATCGAGCGTGCCGCCGGGATCCAAAAAAGGAACCACGGCGTCACCCCGACAAACATCAGCATGATATAAAAATGCCAATTGTCCAGTCGCGCGTGCTCGGAGGCGAGGATCCGGCGCCAATGCACATTATAGAAATATTCTTCCAAGAACCACGCGCCATGGCGGACATACATAAGGATGTGCCACGGCAGGGCGAGGCCTAAAAACAGAAGCGATCCCCATATGGTCGCGCGGCATTTAAAAAACCCAAGATCCTTTTTGTAAATAAGAAAGATCAATACTGTCGCCGCTGGAAATACAATCCCTAAAAGCCCCTTTGTTAACACGG
>JAGLMJ010000029.1 GCA_023140095.1 Candidatus Omnitrophota bacterium
AATATTTAGAATATAGTACAGCCTCAAGAGTCTGTAGCCGTCAGTATCAAATCTTTTCTAAAGTCATTCAGTACAAGGGGTTTTGAACAAAGAGAAACCACAAGGAGCCGGAAAAAGGGACAAAATTTGATCCCGGGAACACCTTTCTTGGGGGTTTTAATAAACAGTCGTCTAATATATATAAAAGGACAAGTTATGTTTAACACGATCGAAGAGGTTTTAGAGGATTTATGCCAGGGAGAAATGGTTGTTGTCATGGATGACGAGGGGCGTGAAAATGAAGGAGATCTATTATGCGCGGCTCAATTTATTACTCCTGAAAAGATCAATTTTCTAGCCAGATATGCCCGGGGATTAATTTGTGTTCCTATGGAAGATGGAAGGCTTGATGAATTGAAACTTCATCCGATGCGCATTGATGTTAATCAGGAGCATTTAAAAGATGATACGGCTTGGGCTATTTCTGTCGATGCGGCTAAAGGTGTGACGACCGGAATTTCGGCAGCCGACCGGGCCCAGACAGTAAAAGTCCTTATAGATCCTGAATCCAAGACTTCTGATTTTGTCACCCCGGGACATTTATTTCCTTTGCGGGCCCGAAAGGGAGGCGTTCTTGTGCGTGCCGGCCATACGGAGGCTTCTGTCGACCTGACACGATTAGCGGGACTTTATCCGGCGGGGGTGATCTGTGAGATCATGAATGAAGACGGAACGATGGCCCGCAATCCCGAGCTCAAAGTTTTTGCCAAGACCCATGGTCTGAAGATATGCACGATCGATAGTTTGATCGAGTACCTGCGCAAATCCGTGAAGCTCATCGACCGGATCGTTGAAATAAATTTACCGACCGAATACGGCGAGTTTAAGATGACCGCCTACCGCTCCAAAGTGGATGATCTTGAACATATCGCGTTGGTTATGGGCGAGATCGATGAAACTATCCCGACGCTGGTACGGGTTCAGTCCGAGTGTCTGACGGGTGATGTTTTTAGCTCGCTGCGCTGCGATTGCAGCGCGCAGCTGCACGAGTCCCTTAAAATGATCTCCGAGAACGGGTCCGGCGTACTGGTTTACATGCGCCAAGAGGGAAGAGGCATTGGATTGGTCAATAAGCTAAAGGCCTATAACCTTCAGGACGATGGGTTTGATACCGTGGAGGCTAATGAGAAACTTGGATTCTCTCCGGACCTGCGCCATTACGGGTTAGGTGCGCAGATCCTGGCGGATCTCGGCGTTAAGCAGATCCGTTTACTGACAAATAATCCCCGGAAGATCGTTGGTTTAGACGGGTATGGCATGGCGATGACAGAAAGGATTTCTTTAAAGATCCCCCATAACCAGATCAATAAAGATTATCTTAAAGCAAAGAAAGATAAATTAGGGCACATTTTATAATACAAAAGGCCAAGGGTTGAAGACTTAGCGGGGGTATGAGATCCAGTCTTTGGTCGTTGGCCTTTGCTTTTGGTCCTTCAAGCGATGAATATTATACACGGAAAAAATAACGGACGCGGCAAGAAAATTATTATTATCGCGTCAAAATTCAATGAGTTCATTACACAACGGTTGCTCGAAGGGTGTTTAGAGGAACTTGCCCGCTGTCATGTCCGCAAGAGTGATATTACTGTTGCCTGGGTGCCCGGCGCTTTTGAAATTCCTGTTACCGCGTTTAAATTTGCTAAAAAAAGAAACGTCCATGCCGTGATCTGCCTTGGCGCGGTCATTCGCGGAGAGACGATCCATTTTGACTTAGTTGCCCATGGAGTTGCCCAAGGGGTCATGCAGGCATCTCTTACGACGGGCAAGCCGGTCATTTTCGGCGTTTTAGCCGTTGATACTATCGATCATGCCTATAAAAGGTCGGAGAAAAAAGGTGATAACAAGGGCAAGGACGCCGCCGTAGCGGCTATTGAGATGGACGATGTTTTAAAGCAAGCCGCCGGGAAGAAATAACCGGCCAGTCATCACTTGTTTAGGATATTTATCGTTAAAGGGAGCGTATCGCTATGCGCAAGAGAACACAGTCCCGGGAATGTGCCTTGAAGATCCTGTACCAATCCGAGCTCACGCGTCGGGAAATCCATTTAGCTGCCGAGAATTTCTGGGGCGAGTTCGAGACGGTCGACGAAAATATCCAGACCTTCACGGACCGGCTGACCGTAGGGATAGAAAAGAACCTCGACAAAATCGACAATAAGATCTCGGAGCACGCGACGAACTGGCAGTTAAAGCGCATGGCGGTTATTGACCGGAATATCCTGCGCATCGGTGTCTTTGAATTATTACATACTGACGATATCCCGCCTAAAGTAACGATCAATGAAGCCGTGGAATTAGCAAAAAAATACGGCGATCTGGAATCAAGCAAGTTTGTTAACGGGATCTTAGATAAAATCCATAAGCTTGACGTCGCGCCGAAAGACAAAAAATAACTCAATAAATCCATGACACGTCCAGCTGACCTTCATATCCACACCCATTTTTCTGATAGCACATCCTCCCCGGAAGAAGTTGTCCAACAGGCCCATGAACATGATCTTGGCTGCATTTCCATTGCCGATCATGACACGATCGACGGCATCGAACCGGCTATTGAAGCGGCAGGAAAGTATGATATTGAGGTCATATCAGGCATTGAGCTTTCATCCGAATTTAACGGCAAAGACGTTCATGTGTTAGGTTATCTCTTTGACTATAAGGATCAGAAATTTGTCGATCGCATCAATTGCATGCAGAATGAAAGGGTCATACGAATGCAGAAAATGATCGACAAGTTAAAGGAGATGGGTGTTGATAATATCGCACTGGAAGAAATAAGCGAGATGGCACGATCCGATTCTCTCGGCAGGCCCCATTTAGCCACGCTTCTTCGGGAGAAAGGGTGGGTGAAGACGAATCAAATGGCCTTTAATAAATACTTGGCTGATGATGCTCCCGCATTTGTGCCAAAATTCAAACAAACGCCTTATGAAGCGATCGCATTGATCCAAAAATTCGGCGGTGTCGCCGTGTTGGCTCATCCGATGTTAACGAGAGTCGATGAATTGATCCCGAGCCTTGTTGAGGCCGGACTGGGCGGACTTGAAGTTTATTATCCCGGAAATTCGGATAATGTGACCCGTTTTTATGAAGGGTTAGCTAAGAAATATGATTTAGCAATGACGGGCGGATCGGACGCGCACGGAGGCGCCAAAAAACATACGTATGTGGGAAAGGTTCAGATCCCTTACGATCTCGTTGAGAAATTAAAAAGCGTTCGTCACGTGTAACGGTGATGGCTCTTGGTGGAATCATGAATGATATCGACTACATGAACAAGGCGTATCATTTGGCCCTTAAGGCGAAAGGGGAGGCTTCGCCGAACCCTCTGGTCGGAGCGGTGATCGTCAAGGGCAATAAGATCATTGCTGAGGGGTGGCATCGACGGTGTGGCACTGATCATGCCGAGGTCGTCGCATTGAAAAAGGCGGGCCGACGCGCCTCCGGCGCCCGGATGGTTGTGACCCTTGAACCTTGCCATCATTATGGCCGCACGCCGCCTTGTGTTGATCAGATCATTAAAAGCGGGATCAAGGAAGTTATTATCGGGATGAAGGACCCTAATCCGTTGACGAACGGAAAATCTATTGCGAAACTCCGACGGGCAGGCATTAAAACAAAGGCCGGGGTTCTTCAAAAAGAATTAAGGGCCATGAATGAGGCTTTTATAAAATACGCGACAAAAAAGATGCCGTTTGTCGCGGTTAAAGCCGCGCAAAGCTTAAACGGAAAGATCGCGACGGCAAGCGGGCATTCGAAATGGATCACTTCAGCGGCAACGCGGAAATACGCGCGGCGTATACGCAATGAATTCGACGCGATCTTAGTCGGTATTAATACGGTCTTAAGGGACGATCCGAAGCTTAGCGGACGTCAAAAGACAAAACGCTTGAAGAAGATCGTCCTGGACCCTTCCTTGAAGATCTCACCGAAAGCATGCCTTTTCTCCGGCGCTAAGCCCTCTGACGTGATCATTGCGACAACCGCTAAAGCTTCACTTAAGAAAAGGACGGATCTTTCGAAGAAGGGCATCCATGTGATCGTTTCTCCGCAGCGCGGAGGGGCGATCGACCTGAAATGGTTGTTTAAAGAGTTTGCCAAACAGGAAATCATAAGTATTCTAGTGGAGGGAGGCGCCCATGTTATCGGGAGTGTCCTCAAAGAGAAATTGGCCGATAAAATGTATTGTTACATTGCTCCGATCATTATCGGGGATCAGAACGCTTTAACATCGGTTGTCGGGATCAATACGGCAAAGGTTGACCAGGCAATTCCGCTGAAAAATATAACATTAATGAAGATCGGCAAGGACATTCTTGTCCAAGGGTATTTCGGCCGTTAACGAAAGAAACGGAGTTATCTATGTTCACAGGGATCGTCGAAGAGATGGGGACCGTCGAAGCGATCAGCTCGAAGAAAAACCTGTCCGTTCTAAAGGTGCGCGCGAAAAAAGTTTTGGGAGGCACGGCGCAAGGGACGAGCATTTCGGTCAACGGCGTGTGCCTGACCGTGACAAAACGGAAAAAAGATATTCTCGAGTTCGACATTATGCTTGAGACTCTTTTGAAAACGAATTTAGGGACCCTGAAACCGAAGGGACGCGTGAACCTCGAGCGGGCCATGAAGGCCAACGGCAGGATTGACGGCCACTTCGTTAGCGGGCATGTCGATGATATGGGGCGAATCAAAGCCAAGATCACAGGAGAAAACTACACGGAGTTACAGATCAGCACGAAAAGAAGTTTGATGAAATATATTGCTCCTAAAGGGTCTGTCTGTGTGGATGGCGTGAGCATGACGATCGGCGAGGTTCGCAAAAACACTTTTTCGATCTACCTGATCCCGTTCACATTGGAAGTGACGACGCTGGGCAGGGTGAACAAAGGCGACAAGATCAATATCGAGACGGATATTTTAGCGAAGTATATTCTCAACAGCAAAAAATAGTTTTTTATCAAAGCGTGCTCAACGAAAGAAGGAGGCCGGTTATGGAGCTTGATATTCGTGAAATCCAAAAAATTATTCCACATCGATTCCCTTTTTTGATGATCGATAAGGTCGTTGACCTGCGTCCAAACGAGAAACTGACCGCGATCAAAAATGTCTCGGTCAATGAGCATTTCTTTGTGGGCCATTTTCCGGGGGAGAAGGTCATGCCCGGCGTCTTGATCATCGAGGCCATGGCCCAGGCCGGATGCATTTATTTCTACTACAGCAAGAACATGCAGGGTAAGGACCTGGTCTATTATTTGGCGAAGGTATCAACGAAATTCCACAAACCGGTAACTCCGGGAGACCAGCTGAAGATAGAAGTCACGACGATAAAGCTGATGAGTAAAGTCGGGTTCCTCGCGACAAAGGCCTTTGTCAAAGACCAGTTGGTCGCGGAAGCGGAGATCGGTTTTGGCATTAAAGAAGCTTAAGAGGGAATGAATCATGGCAGAAATGAACATTGATCTGAAAAAAGAACAGCAAGCATCCTTGGATCGTCCCCGGCAGAAATATTCGGTGACGGCAAAATGTTTTTTTGCATTCATGGACATGGTAACGGGAAAGACAACGACTTTGGCCAAAGCGAAACTGATCGAGATATTGGCGAGCATTCCCTATCGCGCCTGGGAGATCCGTCAATACGGACGCACGACCTTTGGCTACAAGAATAAAGAGCTTGTGAGGCACGCTTTAAAAATTATGGAATGGGGACGCGAGGCCCAGGATAACGAATATTGGCACTTGCGCGTCATCAATGAGAAAATGAAAGAGGATGGGCTTAAGGACCCGTGGTATTTGTTCCCTCCTGTTCCTTTTCTCATTGTTGTGTCGTATGTCATTCTTACCCGGCTTATGGCGGTCATTAATATCCGTGCCGCTTTTCATTTCAACGCGCTGTTTGAAGACCATGCTGAGCATGTTTATGCCCAATTTGTCAAAGACCATCCGGAATGGGAAGATCAGCCGGTTAAAAGTGAACTGGTGAAAGGCTACGGAAACTTTGGTTCATGGGCAGATGTTTTTCGGCGTATCGGTTTGGATGAGCGTGATCATATGAATAATGGTTTTATCTTCTGCGGGCAGCCGGAACGTGTTGTGAATTATGACGGTATGCCGGAAGGGCCCAAGCTTTAGGGCGGCGGTTTTCAATTGAGGATGTTTGAGAATTTGTGATGAGAATTGACGCGGGGCTTTATCGGTGATAAACTACACTCCATGTATTGTCAACTACGGTCTTGTCGGGGCGTAGCGCAGCTCGGCTAGCGCGCAACGTTCGGGACGTTGAGGTCGACGGTTCGAATCCGTCCGCCCCGACCATGCTATAATTGTTCGAAAAAATATATACTTAAATCTTAATGAAGGAGAGTCAAATGGTTGAAACTAATCCTGCACAAGAAAACAAAGAAACCTCCGATTCCATACAGAAGCAAGAGTGCACATGGGCGACCTTCTGTCATCTCAGCTCCTTAGTGGCCTTTATCGGTATTCCGTTCGGGAATATCATCGGCCCGCTAGTGATCTGGCTTATCAAAAAGAATGAAATGCCTCTTGTGGACCAAGAGGGAAAAGCGGCCCTCAATTTTCAGATCTCTATGACGATCTACACTCTTGTTGCCTTTGTTTTATGTTTTGTCGCTGTTGGCTTTTTGCTCATTTTTCCCCTTATTTTGGCTAACGTCATTCTTGTTATCATTGCGGCTATCAAAACAAGCAATGGCGAGAAATTTCAGTATCCCTGCACGATTTGTTTTATTAAGTGATCCTCTGTTTAAAGAACAATGATCATAAGGGCTAAGGACATGGTTCGGGCGCATATTACTTTTTCCGGAACGGTTCAAGGGGTTGGTTTTCGCTTCACGGTCCAAAGGTATGCCGTAGGTCTTGGCTTAAAAGGTTGGGTCAAAAATCTTCCTAATGGTTCTGTGGGGGTTCTTATTGAAGGCCCTAAGCAAGGAATCGAAGAACTTTGCCGGAATATCGAAGACGATTTTGAAGGATATATCCAAAACAGGGATATCCAATTTATCCCTGTTGAGGAACAGTTCGAAAACTTCCGGATCACCTATTAACCAAAGAAACCGGTCTTGATTCATGCGCTACGGAATTGTATCAGATATCCATGGTAATTTAGAGGCCTTGCAGGCAGTCCTGGATCTTTGCAACGGGGAAGGTGTTGAGGATTTTCTTTGTTTAGGCGATATTGTCGGATATGGCGCTAATCCTAAAGAATGCCTTCATATCGTTCGCGGACTTAAAATGACCTATGTTGCCGGGAATCATGATTGGGCGGTCTCGGGGCGGCTCGATCCGACGTATTTTAATCCGGTGGCCAAGAAAGCGGTTTATTGGACGCAAAAGCAACTTTCTTCGGAGGAGATCGGCTTTCTTAAAGACCTTCCATTGGTTTTTGCGAATGATGATTTCATCCTTGCACATGGGACGCTGTGCGAACCGGAGCGTTTCCATTACATGATGTATTCATTGCAAGCGGCTGAAACATTTCATTTGATGGATAGAGATCTTTGCTTTATCGGCCATTCTCATGCGCCGCAGATCATTATTCAGCAGGGGGAGGAAAGCCGGTCTTCGGAGGCGTTAAAGATCAAAGTTGAACCGGAACATAAGTATATTATTAATACGGGAAGTGTAGGCCAGCCCCGTGACGGGAACCCTATGGCGGCTTATTGTATTTATGATACGGACTCATGCGTGGTCGAGATCAAAAGGACTCCTTATGATATTCAAGCAGCGCAGGAGAAGATCTTAAAATCCGGATTGCCCGTATCCCTAGCGGAACGTTTAGCCGTCGGACATTAGAATAAGATGCAATGAATAAGACTGAGGCAGTAGAAAAGATCAGAGAGATAACCGAAGCGCTCGAAGGGCACAGTTATCGTTATTTTGTCCTTGCCGAACCGGCCATATCGGATAAAGAATATGATGATCTTCTGGAAAGTTTGATCCGCTTAGAAGGCCGGTTCCCCGATCTAAAAGATTCTAATTCTCCCAGCCAGCGGATAGGCGCCAAAGCCCCTTCCGGCGCGAAGAACGTAACTCACAAGGCCAAGATGTATTCTCTCGATAATACGTATTCTATTGAAGAACTCAAAGAATGGCATAAGCGCGTTCTTAAAGGATTGCCGGGGAAGAAAGTGGAATATGTTGTTGAACTAAAGATCGACGGGATCAGCGCGGCCCTAACGTATCGCAAAGGCGAATTTGTTCTCGGAGCGACGCGCGGCGACGGGGCTGTCGGTGAAGACGTGACGCATAGTTTAAGAACGGTCCGGTCTATTCCTCTTAAGCTGAAGCGGGACGGAAAAACAGTGTTTCCTAAAAACTTAGAGGTTCGCGGCGAGGTGTATATGGCCCGCAAGGATTTTCAGCGGCTGAACCAAGAACGGAAGAAGGCAGGCGAGGCCCTATTTGCTAATCCCCGCAATGCGACCAGTGGTTCGGTCAAGCTGCTTGACTCAAGGGTTACGGCGCAGAGAAAACTTAGTTGTTTTGTGCACTCCTTCGGGATCCTTGAGGGTGGGCGCGAATTTAAAACGCAGTGGGAATTCTTAAGCAGTGTTAAAAGATGGGGATTCCCCGTCGATCCTCAACATCGGCTATGCCGGTCTATTGAGGAGGTTATCCGATATTGCCTGGAGTACCAGGAGAAGAGAGAGACGATTTCCTATGAAGTTGACGGCGTTGTGGTCAAGGTCAATTTACTAGAGCAGCAAGGACGATTGGGAACGACGCTCAAAAGTCCCCGGTGGGCGGTGGCCTATAAATTTCCCGCCTATCAGGCGACGACGACGGTAAAAGATATTGTTATTCAGGTCGGACGGACAGGGGTTTTAACGCCGGTGGCTGAATTAGAACCGGTGGAATGCGCCGGGGTCATAATTTCCCGATCAACTTTGCATAATTTTGATGAGGTCAAACGGCTTGGGATTAGAAAAGGTGACCGTGTTCTTATTGAAAGGGCAGGGGATGTTATTCCGAAGATCATTAAAGTTGTCTCCGCTCGCAGCAATGAGAAACGAAAAGCCTTTATGGTCCCAAAGAAGTGCCCAGAATGCGGAGGAAAAATTGTTAAAGAAAAATTAGAGGAAGTTGCCTATCGTTGCACGAATCCCGCATGCACACGCCAGTTAGAGCGCGGGCTTCTCCATTTTGCTTCCCGCGGGGCGATGGATATCGAAGGATTAGGGGAATCTGTTGTTGTTCAGTTGTTAGATAAAGAGCTTGTTAACGGTTTGGCAGATATTTATTACCTCAAAAAAGAAGATCTCTTAACGTTAGAGTTATTTAAAGAAAAAAGAGCTGATAATTTAATGAAGGCATTAGAGGAGAGTAAGAATCAGCCGTTTTCGCGGTTTTTATTCGGGCTCGGGATCATGAATATCGGTGAGAAAGCAGCTTATACATTAGCGCAAAGGTTCGGGACTATTGATCGAATAATGGAAGCCACGCAAAAAGATTTCGAAGCGATCCATGAGATCGGGGGTGTGATGGCTGATGCGGTGTTTAAATTCTTTAATGGAACATCGACGAAGAAGTTGATTCAGAAATTTCGAGAGGCCGGCATCAACATGCATGAGCCTATTGAAAAGAAGGGACAAGTGCTGGCAGGAAAGAAGTTTGTTTTTACAGGAGAGCTGAAAACAATAACGCGGAATCAAGCGAGCGCTCTGGTAAAAAAAATGGGAGGAGATGTTTCTTCGAGTGTCAGCAAGAATACGGATTTTGTGGTTGCGGGCGAGTCTCCGGGTTCAAAACATAAAAAAGCTATGAGCTTGGGCGTTAAAATATTGAGCGAGCAACAATTTTCTTCTTTAATATCCGAATGAAATATTAATAAATATTAATCAAAGGGTTACTTATGGATCAAAAAAAACATCATATCAGGCGGGTTTTCCCGGACTTCGTGTGTATTTGCTGTTTCTGTGCGTTGGTTTTTACGCTCAGCAGCTGTACTCCTTTGCGCCGGAAGTTTACCAGAAAAAAGAAAAAGGACGGTGAGGAAAGCCAAAAATTTATTCCTGTTCTAGAGCCGGTCGATTATCCGCAGAAAATCTATTCATCTTTAGAAAAATACAAACATCATTATTCTCTTTGGAAGGTATGGGACAGGGACCTTTTGCAGACTATTGAGAGCGACGGCAGCGATAAGAGACAAAAATATCTTTTAGGGCAAGCTCTTGAGCAATTGGAAGGAATGAAAAAACTTTTAGTTGATGAAAAGAAATCAGAGTTCCCCCCTCTTATTGACAAGCTTCGTGAAGTTGAGCAAGTTTATAAAAAACCGGTTTCAATGCGGAATAAATTCTCGATCAAGAAAAAGATCGAACGCAATTCCAGGGAAATCCGGAACGGATTTGCGCCTGATCCGGCATTGCTCGCTGAAGAATAACAGAAGAGCTTGTCTCGTTGCGATTGAACTATTATGAAAAAATTCATTGAAGAATTTATTAACTATTTAGCTGTTGAACGCGGGCTCGCGGATAATACATTGTTGGCCTACCGCCGGGACTTAAATAAATACTCTTCTTGTTTGGCAAAGAATGGCATTAAAGAGGCGAAACAGGTTAAGCGTGAGCATATTTCGGATTTTATGTATGACCAGAAAAAGAAGGGGTTGTCGGCTAATTCGATCTGCCGGAGTTTAGCCGCCATAAAAATGTTCCATCGGTTTCTGGTCCGTGAAAGGCTTGTGGCTGAGGATCCGACTCACCTCGTCGATACTCCTAAAATATGGAAAAGAGTTCCCGATGTTCTTGCGACGGTCCAGATCGAGTCGATGATCAATACACTCAAAGGCAAAGGATGGCAGGCGGTCCGGGATAAGGCGATATTGGAATTATTTTACGCCAGCGGTATGCGTGTTTCAGAATTGCTTAATCTGAAGGTGGAGAATGTCAATCTTGAACTCGGCTATGTTCGATGTATTGGAAAAGGGAGTAAAGAACGCATTATTCCTATCGGCGGGCGGGCTTGCGAAGCCGTTGGGAAATATTGCCAGACGGCGCGCAAGAAATTAGTTAAAGACAAAACAACGATGGTTTTGTTTTTGAGCCGGTTAGGAAAGAAGATCAGCCGGCAAAGCATTTGGAAGATCATTAAAAATTGCGCACGGAAAGCAAATATCAAAACAGAGATAAAGCCGCACACGCTCCGGCATTCGTTTGCCACACATCTTCTCGAGCATGGAGCGGACTTGCGTTCTGTTCAGGAAATGCTGGGGCATTCGGATATTTCCACAACGCAGATCTATACGCATGTCGATAAAGAGAGGCTTAAGACCATTCACAGGCAGTTCCATCCGCGAGGATAAGGGCAAAGGTGATGAAAAATTACTTGTTACATCTTGATGATAAGCTTTTGGCGGTTATCCGAAGGATTGGAAAGGAATCCGAAAAAAAACAATTTTCAGCCTATATTGTTGGCGGCATTGTCCGGGATATTATCTTAAAGAGGAAAAATTGTGATCTTGATATCGTTGTTGAGGGGGATGCGATCTGTTTGGCTAAAGTTTTAGGCAGAAAATGGAGCGGAAAAGTGACTGTGTATAAGAAGTTCGGAACAGCTTCTCTGAAAACATCTAAGGGGTTGTGTGTTGATTTTGCGATGGCCCGTCGCGAACGCTATGCACATTCCGGCGCGTTACCGGCCGTCCGGCCCGGAAATTTAAAAGAAGATTTGCGGAGAAGGGACTTTACCGTTAATGCGATGGCCATTGCGATCAATCCGGGGTGTTTCGGCTGGTTGGTAGATGAATTCGGCGGTTTGAAGGACCTGTCAAAAAAGACGATAAGGGTGCTGCATAAACAGAGTTTTATAGATGACCCGACGCGTATTTTGCGGGCGGTCCGTTTTGAGCAGCGGTTTTCTTTCCGGACGGAGAAACAAACGCTTTTGCTGATGAAGGCTGCGTTGCGAAAGAAGCTTCCTTCTAATGTAAAGCTTCCCCGGTATTTTGCTGAATTCAAG
>JAGLMJ010000003.1 GCA_023140095.1 Candidatus Omnitrophota bacterium
TATACTCTATGAGGTTATAACTTAGATATTATTGAATTCGGAAAATCTTAATTTGTAACCTCATAGAGTATAAAAACATAGAGCGGTTTTAACGGCAAATCATGAAAAGCGATTGTCATCACCGGGGTTATATTTTTGCGTGTCTTCTGTTGTGTTTATCTTTTTCCGGATGCGATGCGGTATATCGTCTTTTGGACAAAGAGGGGGCGGAAGAAAAAGCTTTGGTGGGGGACATTATACCGTTTGAGAGCAATGCGGTCGTTGAAGAGATCCAGTCTTTGTTGTATCTCTACGGATATAACGCAGGAAAGGTCGATGGGGTTTTAGGCTTAAGAACGCGCAATGCGATCGAAAAATTCCAAAGAGATAATGGATTAGAGATGACTCGCTTTGCCGATCAGGCAACGTGGGAGAAGTTGAGCCTGTTTACAAAGAACGGGCTTGTGGTAGATCTGCGGCTTAATGCCCGGCTTGTCCAATCTCTTTTAAAGGAAGCCGGGTTCGATCCCGGGAAAATCGATGGGAAAATAGGGACGAAAACCAAAGACGCTGTTCTGGCATTCCAAAAAGCTCATAACTTGAAAGTAGATGGAAAAATTGGCTATCAAACCCTAAGCCGGCTGGCCGCATTCCTTACAGATGAGCCGCAAAGCAAGTAATACCAAGGCTTTAACAGCTTTCTGTGATAAGATGGCAGAAGGGCAGAACACCTTGCAATATATTAATAATAATCGTATAATAAACTTTTATTTATACATGCGGAAACGAAAAATAGGGAGGACATGCATCAATGACCAATGAAGGTAAATCCCCATCTTATAGTTTCGATGCTGTTATTTTTGACTTGGATGGCGTTATTACAAAGACGGCTGTTGTTCATGCTGCGGCATGGAAAGCCATGTTTGACGAATTCTTGAGTTTGCGCGCGAAGGAAACGGGAGAGCCTTTCAAGGAGTTCACCTATGAAGAGGACTATTTAACGTATGTGGATGGCAAGCCCCGTTACAAGGGGGTACAGAGCTTCTTAGAGTCCCGTGGCATTGATCTTGAATATGGGGACCGCAGTGACAGCACAGATAAGGAAACGATCTGTAGTTTAGGAAACCGAAAGAATGCGAAATTTGTTGAAGTATTGAAAACAGAAGGAGCAGAAGTTTATCAGACAACGGTAGATTTGATCCGTGATCTCATATCTAAAGGGATCCGGATCGGAGTTGCCTCTTCAAGCGCAAACTGCCGGTATATCCTTCAGTCGACCGGGCTCGAGGACCTTTTCGAGACACGCGTTGATGGCGTTGTTTCCAGAGAACTGGGATTAAAAGGAAAGCCCCAGGGGGACATTTTTGTTACAGCAGCAAAGAATGTCGGGGCCACTCCGGACCGTGCGATCGTCGTGGAGGATGCGGTCTCGGGCGTTCAAGCAGGCGTTCATGGCGGCTTTGGTTTGGTTATTGGGGTCGCGCGCGAAAACAACCAAGAGGACCTTAAATCTAACGGAGCGGATGTTGTTATCGATGATTTTGCGGGCATAACGACAGATACAATAGAACAGTGGTTTATTCAGAAAAACAACCGGTAGATTTCTTCGCGCATCTTGATGAGCTGCAACGTCAACTGGCTCAGAAAGATGTTTTTGTCTTTTTAGACTATGACGGGACACTAACGCCCATTGTGGATACGCCGGATATGGCCGTGCTTTCGCGGGAGATGAGAGAAACGGTACGAAGGCTTTCCCGGAATCATAAAGTGTCTATCGTCAGCGGCCGGACCACCGATGATGTCCGCGGCAAAGTCCAGGTCGACGGCATCTTTTACGCGGGAAGCCACGGGTTTGAGATCGTTGACCCCGAAGGAAAGGTGGAAATCTCCGAGAAAGCCCAGGCCACGCGCCATGTGATCGATGAGGTCCATGAAAAACTAAGCGCCCGGCTCAAAGATGTCCAGGGCGCGCTTGTTGAGAATGTCAAGTACACGATCTCCGCGCATTACCGGCTTGTTTCCGATGAAGATTTTCCCAAGGTAGAACGCGAGGTCGAAAATATTCTCCGGGAATACCCCGGCCTGTACAAGACGAGCGGGAAAAAAGTATTTGAGATCCGCCCGAAGATCGATTGGCACAAGGGAAAAGCGGTCGAATGGATATTAAATGTTGTCGGATATCATCCCGAAGAGCATCGGGCCATTTATATCGGCGATGATGTGACCGATGAAGACGCGTTCGCCGCTCTGGAAGGAAAAGGGTTCGGTATTCTCGTCGCTGAAGAGCCCCGGGAATCCAAAGCCGCTTATGTGATCAAAAATACGCAAGATGTGAAGAAAGTTTTAGAAATCCTTATCCGTATAAAAGAAGAAAGGCCTCAAGCTTGAATCCCTGGAAGGTCATTTATAACAAGTTCGATCCTGAAAAAGAAAACTTGCGCGAAGCCCTCTGCACTCTGGGCAATGGATATTTTGGGACACGGGGAGCTGCCCCCGAGACGGTAGCCACAAAGGTCCATTACCCCGGCGTTTATATTGCCGGCGTTTATAATACTCTTCCGACGGAGATCGCCACCCGGACGATCTATAATGAGGATTTTGTTAACTGCCCGAATTGGCTGATGCTCAACTACCGCATCGATGACGGCCCCTGGTTTAATCGCCTCCAAGTCAGAATTCTCGGATGGAAAGTCGAATTAAATATGTACAAGGGCATGCTTTCCCGCCGTGTGCGATGGCAAGATGCTCAGGGCCGCATTACTTTGGTCGAAAACCATCGCATTGTGAGCATGTCTAACCCCCATTGCGGGGCTTTACGCTGCACCGTTACGCCAGAGAATTATGACGGGAAAATTACCGTAAGAAGCGGCATTGACGGGATGATCATTAATGCCGGAGTGGACCGGTATAAACAGTTGAGTTCAAAACACCTCGAACCCTGCACGCAAGGCCATTTTGGAGACGATGGTATTTTCCTTCAGATGCAGACCAATCAGTCAAAGATCCAGATCACGGAAGCCTTAAGGACGCTTGTCCATCATGGGCACGAGAGGGTCTATCCGCAGATGAACATTATTACTCATGGGCGGCAGAGAATGATCCATGAGTTCACTCTGGACGTCAAAAAGGGTGAGCGTTATGTGATCGACAAACTGGTAGGTATTTACACGTCGAGAGATCAAGGGGTCGCGGATAATTGCGCGATCGCTCAAGAGACGGTCGGTTCGATAGAGGGGTTCGAAAGCCTGTATAAAGCCCATCAGGCAAAATGGAAAGCCCTGTGGAGAATGTTTGATGTGGAAGTGCAGGGCGATCTTTTTGTCCAGCAGGCGCTGCGGTTACACGCGTTCCATCTCCTTCAATCATCCTCGACATATAATGAGGACATCGATGCCGGGATGCCGGTCAGAGGGCTGCATGGCGAGGCCTACCGCGGGCATGTGTTCTGGGACGGGTTATATGCTCTGCCTTTCTACAATCTCCATGCTCCTGAAATTACCCGCGCGCTCTTGATGTACCGTTATCGTCGACTGGGTGCCGCGAAAGAAAACGCCAAGCAACACGGATACCGGGGAGCCATGTATCCCTGGCAGACGGCGTCAACAGGGGAGGAGACAACGCAGATTGTTCACCTTAATCCTCTCTCGGGAACATGGGGCCCGGACTATAGTTCTCTGCAGCGCCATGTTTCAATCGCTGTCGCATATAATGTATGGAATTATTTCTACACTTCAGGCGACAGGGATTTTCTCGACCGGTACGGAGCGGAAATGATCTTGGAGATCGCGCATTTCTGGTCGAGCATTGCTCAATGGAATAAAAAGCTTAAACGTTATGAAATCGATGGCGTGATCGGGCCGGACGAATTCCATGAAAAACGTCCCGGGGCCAATAAAGGAGGCCTAAAGAACAACGCCTATACAAATGTGATGGCCGTATGGGTTATCGAAAAAGCATTACATCTTCTTGACGCAATGATGCCGGAAGAAGATAAGATGGCGCTGCTTCTTAAGATCGAGATCCCTGAGGATGAGATCGCGCGATGGCGGGACATTGCCCGGAAAATGATCATTCCTATGGATAAAAAAGGGTTAATTCATCAGTTTGAAGGATATATGGATTTAAAAGAATTGGATTGGGACGAATACCGCCGTAAATATGATAATATTCATCGCGTTGACCGTATCTTGAAGGCCGAGGGCCTCTCGCCGGACAGTTACAAAGTCTCAAAACAGGCTGACGTTTTGATGTTGTTCTATGTGTTGAACATGGAGGAGATCAAAGGTATCTTTAAGCGCTTGGGATATCCTTTTCATAAAGATATTATGCGGAAAAACTTTGATTATTATTTTCCGCGCACATCCCATGGGTCGACGTTAAGCATGGTCGTCCACGCGTATATCGCCGAGCTTTTAGGGCATAAAAAGCAGGCGATGGATTATTTTATCGAGACATTAAAAAGCGATATTTATGATACTCAAGGCGGGACGACACAAGAAGGGATTCACGTCGGAGTGATGGGAGGGACGCTCGATCTGTTTTTGCGCAGTTTTGCCGGTCTGCATATTCTGGAAGACCGCATTTGTCTTAATCCCAAACTGCCGGAACAATGGCAGGGCATCAAATTTAAGGTCAGGTACAAGAATATATGGTTTGATATCAACGTGACGAAAGATATGCTGACTGTTCTGATCAAGCCGTTTAAAGAAGCTTCTTTAACGCCTAAAGTCGAGATTCCCATAGAGATCAATAAAAAGAGTTATAAACTTCTTCCCGGAAAACTTCACGAAGTTTCAATATGATCCTCGATGACGTTACGCATGATATTTTAAGATACTCCGGGGATCAAAATAATAGCTCTCGTATCCTGTCATGAAAATCCACGAATATCAGGCCATTGCGATCTTTCAAAAAGCAGGTATCCCTGTTGTCGACGGACATGTTACCGCCGAAGCCGATGATGCACCACGCATCGCAGAGAAAATCGGCTATCCGGTCGTTCTTAAGTCGCAAGTTCTCGTAGGCGGACGGGGAAAGGCCGGCGGGATCAGGATCGTTGAGAGAAAAGAAGATCTCAAAGGAGCCTTCCGACAGCTAAAAGACCTTAAGATCAAAGAATTCCCGGTCGAGAAAATTCTCATTGCCCGCGCTATTGATATCAAGGAAGAGTTCTATGCCGGCATAACGGTCGATAACCTAAGGAACAGTGTCGTCCTGATCGTCAGTTCAGCCGGAGGGGTGGATATCGAGGAGGAGGCACGGACGAACCCCCGCGCGATCCGGAAATTTTATCTAAACGAGGGCCAGTCGATCGACGAGACGCTCTGGCCGGAATTCATCCGCGATATCTTTAAAGACCCTTCCCATCAAAAAACAGTCACCACGATTTTCAAGAGCCTGATCACGATATTCTTCGATCGTGATTGTTCTTTAGTGGAAATTAACCCGCTGGTCATTGACGGCAAGGGGGGGATTGTTGCGGCTGACGCGAAGATCAATTTCGATGACAATGCCTTATTCCGCCACGAAGATATTGGCCAGATGCGGGATGTAACCTTTGAAGACCCTGATGAATTGGAGGCAAAAGAGCGGGGTTTAAGTTTTGTCAAACTCGACGGTGATGTAGGGTGTATTGTCAATGGCGCCGGCCTTGCGATGGGAACAATGGATATGATCCAACTGTTGGGAGGGAAGCCGGCTAATTTTTTGGATGTCGGGGGCAGTTCGGACCCGCAAAAGGTCCTTGACGCGATACGGATCATTTTAAAAAATAAAAATGTTAAAGTCGTCCTTATTAATATTTTCGGCGGCATCACGCGCTGTGACGATATCGCCAAAGGCATTCTGGCGGCGAGGGAACGGTTAGATATTCCAGTGCCCCTTGTTGTGCGGTTAACGGGAACGAATGAAGAGAAGGCCCAAGAAATGTTGTACTGCAAGGGTTTTAGCCGGTGCGGCACGATGCGCGGAGCCGTGGCCGAGGCGGTCAGGCTGGCGCAAAGGTAACGGATATGAGCATTCTTGTCGACGAGAAAACAAAAGTGATTGTCCAGGGCATCACGGGACGCGATGGATCGTTTCACGCCAGGCAGATGCTTGACTATGGGACGAAAGTCGTTGCCGGCGTCACGCCCGGCAAGGGCGGCGAAGAGATGTTCGGGGTTCCCGTTTTTAATTCCGTCGCCGAAGCGAAGGAACAGTCGCAGGCGAATACGGCGATCATTTATGTTCCCGCGAGGTTTGCGAAAGATGCGATCTTAGAGGATATCGACGCCGGCATCGAACTGATCGTCTGCATTACGGAAGGAATCCCGGTTCTTGATATGGTTGAGGTCAAGAAAGCGGCCGACGATAAAAACGTCCGGCTCATTGGGCCAAATTGCCCCGGCGTGATCTCTCCCGGCAAATCTAAAATCGGCATTATGCCCGGGCATATTCATAAACCCGGGCCGGTCGGCGTTGTCTCGCGCAGCGGGACGCTGACGTATGAAGTCGTCTACAATCTCACATCAAGAGGAATAGGACAATCGACATGTATCGGCTTGGGCGGAGATCCAATTATCGGTACGCGATTCATTGAGGTCCTTAAGATGTTCATGGACGACGACCAAACACAAGGGATTGTTATGATCGGAGAGATCGGCGGCGAGGATGAGCAGATCGCGGCGGAATATATCAAGGATCAAGTTACGAAACCGGTCGTTGGTTTTATAGCCGGCCGCAGCGCACCGACGGGAAAGCGCATGGGGCACGCGGGGGCTATCATTTCATCAGGAGACAGTACGGCTGAGGCCAAAAGGGATATCTTGAAGGGCGCTGGGGTTACTGTCGTTGACTTTCCCGATGAGATCCCGGGCATATTTGAGGAGAAATTGATCAAATAGCTTTCCCCTGTTGCTGTTGAAAGATTATAATAGAAGTCTAATACGAAAAAAACGGAGACACAATGAATAGAAGAGTTCTTGTCGCAGGCAGTTTAATTTTCTTTTTTGTTTTAACCGTACCGGCGAAGGCCAATTCCGGTCTTCTGGAAGTGGCCAAAGATAAACTTAAGGAAAAAACGGTGCAGAGCGGAACATTGGATATCTATGATGAGGGCCTCAACCGGGTCCGGAACCTGCGGTTGATGAAGGTCAGCGATGTCGTCGAGAAAGACGGTGCGTATCTTATTACCGCGGATTATCGCGATATTGGTTCCGGAGATATTGTCGGCGTTGAGGCTGACATGGTCTCGGCTTCCGACGATTTTATCGTCAAAGATGCTCGAATTAAAAGTGTTCAGGCTATTGACGAGGGGGAGGCCGAAGAGTATACGGACGACGAGATTCAGGCGTTCATGACGGAGTATATCGAAAAACAGGGGAAGTTTACCGGCGGAAAGGTCATGCTGTTTGATAAGGACAACGAGAAGATGCGCCATTTGGAATTGACGGAATTAAAGGCGGAAGTGCGGCGCATGGGGATCTTCTATAGCTCGAGTTCGAAATTTGTGGACGTTGATACGAATGACATTGTTGATATTGATATATCCGTGGAAAATAAAAAAGGGAAATTAAAAGTGCAGGCCCTGCGTATCCGGAATGTGCGTAAAGGGCTCGTCGGAAAAGATGTTTCTCCGTGAGACAGGAACGAAAAGCTGTTTTGAAGAGGATTCTTAAGTGGGAACATTCTCGATAAAACAAGGAAAGGACATTCACCTCAAAGGCGCGGCCAAGAAAGCGGTCGTTGAGGCTTCTTTCCCAAAACATGTTGCCCTGCAGCCGCCTGATTTCAAAGGATTGAACTTACGGCTTGCTGTTAAGGTTGATGATAAGGTCAAGGTCGGGACCACGGTCTTTTCGGATAAGGCCAACCCCCAGATTCGCATCGCCTCCCCTGCGAGCGGAAAAGTCATTGCGATCAACCGAGGGCCGCGACGAGCCCTTCTTTCTGTTGTCGTTGAGACGGATGGCCGGCAGGACGCTGAAGTGTTCCCTTCCTTTTCAGAAGAACAGATCCGAAACCTTTCAAGCGACGATGTTATCCGTTTTCTCTTGAGGGGCCACCTGTGGCCCGTAATCCGCCAGAGGCCTTTTTCCAAAGTCGCCGACCCCAAACAAAAACCTAAAGCCGTTTTTATTCATGCGATGAATACCGAGCCGTTGGCGCTCGATATTGATTTTATCTTTAAAAATAAAGAAAGAGAGTTCCAGATCGGTTTAACGATCCTTAAGAGGTTAACCGGCGGGGATCTGCATCTATGCGTTCAAGGCGGATCAGAAGCCAAGGCCTTAACGCAAGCCAAAGGAGTTCAGGTACATTCTTTTTCCGGTCCGCATCCGGCAGGGAACGTCAGCACGCATATTCATTGCGTAGACCCGATCAATAAAGGCGATCTTGTTTGGTATGTCGAGGCCCAAGATGTATTGCGGGTCGCTCCTCTTTTTCTCAAAGGGATCTATCCGGTGGAGCGCATAGTCGCGGTAACGGGTGAAGGAGCGGCGGGCCATCAGGTTTATGCTCAAACGATCATAGGCGCGCCGTTGTCTGTTCTTCTGGAAGGTGAGATCGACGGCCCAATGCGCTATTTATCCGGAAGTATTCTCGCGGGAAAGGATGTCGGTGCCCATGGGTTCCTGCGCTTTTATGATACTCAGGTCACGATCCTCCCTGAGGGAGGAAAGAGGGAACTCTTGGGATGGATTTCTCCGGGGGTTAATAAGTACACGTTCTCGAAGACCTTTGTTTCGGCTTTTCTGCCCGAGCGGGAAGCGTCCCTGGACTCAGATAGGCATGGAAGCGATAGGGCGATCGTTCTAAACAATATCTATGACGCGTTCGTGCCGTTGGATATCATGACCTATTTTCTTTTAAGGGCGGTTCTCTCCGGGAATATCGAAGAGGCAGAGGATTTGGGGATACTGGAATGCGACGAAGAAGATTTCGCTCTGTGCACGTTCGCTTGTCCGTCGAAGACGGATGTAGGGGGCATTATTAGCCAAGGTTTGGCTTTGATCGAGGAGGAAAGTTAATTGTTCGAGAGATTTTTAGAAAAAAGAAGCAAAAAGATCAAGAAGCTTTTTGAAAAGGGAAAGCCGCTTGAGAAGCTTTATCCTATCCACGAGGCGATGGACGCTTTTTTATTGACGCTGGGGAAAACGACGAAAAAGGCGCCGTATGCGCGCGACGCCGTCGATCTTAAACGCGTCATGAGCTTTGTCGTGATCGCGCTTCTCCCGTGCATCTTTATGGGATTTTATAATACCGGTTATCAGATGCAGATGGCGCAAGGCGACGCGTATTCTTTTGCCGGGTGCATGTGGCAGGGATTGCTTAAGGTCCTACCGATCATCTTGGTTTCTTATATGGCAGGCGGGTTTTGGGAAGTCCTGTTCGCGGTCTTCCGCAAGCATGAGATCAACGAAGGGTTTCTGGTTACGGGCATTCTTTACGCGCTTGTTCTGCCGCCGACCCTTCCTCTTTGGCAAGTCGCTGTCGGGATTTCTTTTGGCGTTGTGATCGGCAAGGAGATCTTCGGCGGGACCGGGATGAACGTATTGAACCCGGCGCTGACGGCGCGCGCGTTTGTCTTTTTTGCGTACCCTGCGCAGATGTCCGGCGATGCTGTCTGGGCGACCGTCGACGGATTTACAAGGGCGACGCCTTTAGCTGTTGTGGCAACAGCGCAGAAAGGCATGTCGGCCGTCGCCGCGTTGAGTGAAGCGGGCTACACGTTCAAAGATGCCTTTCTGGGATTTATTCCCGGATCAATAGGAGAGACCTCGACGCTCGCTTGTTTGATCGGCCTTGTATTTTTACTGGTTACGCGTGTTGTCAGTTGGAGGATTGTGGCAGGATGCGCGCTAGGTTTAACGGCAATGAGTTCGGTCTTCTTTTCATTCAAAGGAGAAAGCAGTTTGGCGTTCTTTTCTTTGCCGCTGTACTGGCACATGGCGCTTGGAGGATTTGCGTTCGGGTCGGTTTTTATGGCGACGGATCCCGTCTCCTCGAGCGCGACGGATACAGGGCGCTGGATCTATGGTTTTCTGATCGGGGTTTTGGTTGTCCTCATACGTATAGTCAATCCGGCCTACCCCGAGGGAGTCATGCTCGCGATCCTGTTCATGAACGTCTTCGCGCCGCTGATCGACCATTTTGTCGTGCAGAAAAATATCAAGAGGAGGCTTTCGCGTGCGACTGGAAAGTAACCGCTACACATTTCTCTTCGCCTTTGCCGTCTGTGTGACGTGCAGCCTCGCGCTGTCGATCGTTTCCGAGGGGCTTAAAGAGAAAAAGGACTCGAACGTCGCGCTCGATGTGAAAAAGAACATTTTAAAAGCGGTGCGTCTGCAGACGCCGCTGCCCGCGAAAGCGCAGGCGAACGAGGTCCTGGATATCTACGACATGAAGATCAAGGAGAAGGTCGTTGACGCGCGAGGACAGATCGTTGAAGGAAAACGTCCCGACGACATCCGAGAAGGCGAGGCCCTGTACCCGATGTATGTCTACAAAGAGGGCGGCTGGACTGTCGCGTATTGTTTCCCGATCGTCGGCAAGGGGTTGTGGTCGACGATCTACGGGTACTTCGCGCTGGAGGCCGACGCGATAACGGTCAGGGGCATTACGTTTTACCGGCATGGCGAGACGCCCGGGCTCGGCGCGGAGATCGAAAAGAACTGGTTCCAGGATAATTATAAGGGCAAGAAGATCTGGGATGTCAAAGGCAATACGCTTGTGCCTATCAAGGTTGTTAAGGGAAAAGTTGAACATGTTGTTCCGAAAGCAGAGGCCCCCTTTAATGTCGACGGGATCAGCGGCGCGACGATGACGTCGAAAGGGGTCACGGCCATGGTCGACCGATGGGTCCGTGTTTACGAACCGTTTTTTAAGAAAATACGCAAGGGTAAATAGTTTTTCTACGGAGAGAACGAAGTGGCGCAAAAATTTCTTTCAAAAGCGAACCGCAGGATCGTCAAAGACGGGTTATGGGACAATAACCCGATCACGTTCCAGATCTTAGGGATCTGCTCGGCATTAGCCGTGACCGTGCAGCTTAAGACGGCGCTGGTCATGTGCGCGGCGCTGACCTTTGTCCTCGCGATGTCGAACGTGATCATCTCCCTCTTGCGCAATATGATCCCGTCGAAGATCCGTATTATTGTCCAGCTTTCGATCATTTCCTCGTTAGTTATCCTGGCGGATCAATTCTTAAAAGCGTACATGTATGATGTGAGCAAGCAGTTGAGCGTTTTTGTCGGGCTGATCATTACCAATTGCATTGTGATGGGCCGGGCGGAAGCTTATGCGATGGCCAATCCGCCGTGGAAATCATTTCTCGACGGGTTAGGCAACGGCCTGGGCTATAGCTGCGTGCTGATCCTTGTCGCGATCGGCAGGGAGACCTTAGGGAGCGGCACGCTGTTAGGATTTCCGGTTATCCCGCAGTTTCTATATGATCATGGCTACGTGAACTGCGGGGTGATGGTTTTAGCCCCGGGCGCGTTCTTTCTTCTGGGGATTATCATCTGGATCCAGAGAGCGGTCAGTGGGTACACAGAGGAGCATTAATTCTTGTGATCGAACATTATGCGAGTTTAGCCATTAAAAGTATTTTCGTCGAGAATATCCTGCTCGCGTATTTCTTAGGCATGTGTTCATTTTTGGCCTGCTCAAAGAAAGTCGAGACGGCGGTCGGGCTCGGCTTTGCCGTGATCTTTGTCCTGACGATCACGACGCCGACGAACTGGGCGATCAACCACTTCCTCTTGGATAAAGGGGCATTGTCTTGGGCGGGATTGCCGGAGGCGGACTTAAGCTTCTTAAGTTTTATCGCGTTTATCGCCGTGATCGCGGCGATGGTCCAGATCGTCGAGATGGTGATCGACAGGTTCAGCCCGAAACTCTATACCGCTTTAGGGATCTTCCTGCCGCTTATTGCCGTCAATTGTGCTATTTTGGGTGCCGCACTTTTTATGGCCGAGCGCGAATATACGTTCGGCGAATCTATTGTCTTCGGCATGGGTTCGGGGATCGGCTGGGCGCTTGCGATCGTCGCCATGGCGGCGATACGGAAAAAATTGGAATATTCAAACATTCCGAAATCGCTGCGGGGGCTTGGCATCACGATGATCATCACAGGCCTCATGGCTATGGCCTTTATGTGTTTCGCGGGGATCAGTTTCTAACCTTCATAACCTCAGCCAACATTTATAACCTATAAGGAAAATATGGGATTTCTTCCATTCGTCTTATTAAGCACCGGCGTTTTCATCGGGATTATATTCATATTGATCATCCTGCTTACTTTTGTTGAATCAAAAGTGGTTAACAAGGGCGACTGCAATATCACTATTAATAAAGAGAAGGATCCTCTTGTTGTTCCCGGGGGAGGGACCCTTCTCACGGCCCTTTCCAACAATAAAATATTCCTTCCTTCGGCTTGCGGTGGCGGAGGAACATGCGCGATGTGCAAATGCCAGATCGTGGAAGGCGGCGGAGATATCCTGCCGACGGAAAAAGGCTTGATCTCCCGCGCGGAACAAAAGGACTATTACCGTCTGGCTTGCCAGGTTAAGGTCCGCCAGGACATGAAGATCCTCATTCCTGAGGAGATATTTAAGATCCAGAAGTTTGATTGTGTTGTCCGGTCTAATCAAAATGTAGCTACGTTTATTAAAGAACTTATTCTTGAACTGCCGGCAGGGCAAATCATGGATTTTGAAGCCGGCGGATATATCCAGATCGACATCCCTGAATATCAGTTGAGTTACAAAGAGTTTGATATCAAGGAAGAATATCGCCCTGATTGGGAGAGGTATCACCTTTGGGATCTTAAGGCGGACAATGACGAGCCGATCTTTCGCGCGTATTCCATGGCGAGTTATCCGGCAGAAAATAATATTGTGATGCTCAATGTGCGCATCGCGACACCCCCGCCGGGCAAAATGCATTTGCCATCGGGAAAGGCCTCTTCGTATATCTTTAACTTAAAGCCGGGAGACAAAGTAACGATCAGCGGGCCTTACGGCGAATTCTTTATCAAGGATACGAAACGCGAAATGGTGTATGTCGGAGGCGGAGCGGGGATGGCCCCAATGAGAAGCCACCTGTTCCATCTGCTGAAAACACTTCAAACGCGTGGCCGCAAAATCAGTTTTTGGTACGGGGCGCGCTCGAAGAGAGAGATGTTCTATGATGAGGAGTTCAAGGAGATCGCAAAGGGCTTTGCCAACTTTTCTTACAATGTTGCCTTGTCTGAGGCGCTTCCGGAAGACCATTGGACCGGACTAACGGATTTTATCCACAGCGCTCTTTATGAAAATTATTTAAAGCAGCACGAAGAGCCCGAAGAAATAGAATATTATCTTTGCGGCCCGCCTTTGATGATCGATGCGGTCCAAAAGATGCTTGATTCTCTCGGAGTGCCTCCGGAGATGATTGCGTTTGATTCTTTCGGATAAAAAATAAGCCATAATACATAAGCCATAAGCTTTAAGCTATACCGGGTTATAGGGGATAATTATAGCTTAAAGCTTATAGCTAACAGCGTCTAACATGAAGAAGGATCTTTCCCTTCTTTCCGGCAGGCGCAGGAATCCGGATCCGTCGAACAGCCTTTTTTAAGAGTTTTCTTGGCAAGGATAAGGCCGAGAGCCATACCTAAAAAGCAGAGACTAAATATAAGGAAAGTGATAAGATAATGCATAACTGCAGTATAGGATAATTATGGTCACGAAAAAAGCAAAAAATAATAAACCCGATATCAGCCAGGGCCAGGAACTTAGTGTCCTGCGCAAGATCGTTGAGATCACAAATTCCGAGCTCGATCTTACCATGGTCCTCAAAGAAGTCGTTGGCGTTATGACAGAGGCGACAAAAGCGGACTCTGTCTTTATTTATCTCTTTGATGATAGAAAGAAAAGGCTTGTTTTGATGGCGTCCAAGACTCCGCACAAGAAAGAACTGGGGAAAGTACATTTGAAATCCGGGGAGGGGATCACCGGATGGGTTGCCCGGGAAAATAAACCGGTGGCTATAAAAAAGAACGCCTATAAAGATAAACGGTTTAAGAATTTTGACGTGCTGCCTGAAGATCGATACGAGGCGTTTCTTTCTGTTCCGATCGTTCATAAAAATAAAGCCATCGGCGTTGTCAATGTCCAGCACAAGAAGGCTCATGACTATGCGTCCAATACGGTCAGTCTCATCACGTTGATCGCCAAGCAGATCAGCGGCGTTATCGAGCACGCCCGGCTTTTTGAAGATATGAAGCAAAAGGCCCTTCAGTTCGATAGCCTGGTGAAGGTCAGCCAGTCGATCACTTCTGAAAATTATATTGATGAGATCCTGAACCTCATTGTCGTTGTTACGGCGGAGATGCTGAATTCCAAGATCTGCTCGATCATGCTTTTGAATGAAAAACGGAATGAGCTTTTTATAAAGGCGTCTCAAAGTTTAAGCTTCGAATATCAGAGGAAGCCCAACGTCAAGGCTCATGGCAGTGTGGCTGGCGAGGCCATGAAGGCGAAGAAACCTATTGCGGTTTATGATGTGCGCAAAGAACAGAAATATGGATTCCGTGACCTGGCGGTCAAGGAAAACCTGACGTCCATGCTTTCGGTCCCTATGGTCGTGAAAGAAAAAGCGATCGGGGTGGTCAATGTGTACATGAAAAAGCCGCATCATTTTACTCAAGAGGAGATTGATGTGCTGCAAATGGTTGCCAACCAGGCGGCGGTCGCGGTTGAGAATACCCATTTAATGAAAGAAGCGCTTAAGGCCAAAGAGGCGCTGGAAACACGCAAGCTTATCGAGCGGGCCAAGGGGATCTTGATGCGCCTGAGTAATTCGACCGAGGAGGAAGCGCATAAATTGATACACAAAAAAAGCATGGATTCCTGCAAGTCGATGAAAGAAATTGCCGAGTCGATCATCCTGATGGACGAGCTTCAGAGAGGAAAATAAAATAATAGGCTTATCCAGTTGACTGCTGTAACCACAATATATTGTGGTAGTTTTGAGCTAACCCATGCGCTTTCTCAACGAGATATTGAATCAGCGGCAGTGAAGTGGATAAGCCTATAAAATAAATTCCATTGCCGATGAGATACGAAAGAAGACAGTGCAAGGATTGGTGGTGGGGAAGGATGATTTTGTGGCCGTGCTGGAAAAGCGCTTGAAACGTTCATTAGCATATCGGAAATGGGGAAGACCGAAGACGGCATAAAAAGGTCGCTGTCCCCTTTACCCCTTTCCTTTACCCCTTTACCCTTTACCCTTTACCCTTTACCCACAGCCCGGAGCCGGATAGAACGATTTTCCTAATCGCTATTTTAACCGGGATGCGTAAAGGGGAAGTGCTGGCTTTACAATGGGGTGATGTTGACTGGAACAGCGACACCATTTATGTCCGCAGAAGCTTGCGCTTTAAAATGCGCAAGGATATTGATGCCGAAGATAAACGCTGGTGGTTTGATTCACCCAAGACAAAATATTCAACGCGCGCGATCATCATGTCCCCGCATTTGAAAGAGGCATTAGAGAATCACCGTTTTAACCAGACGGGTGATTTCGCCCAGAAAGATAAGAGCAAAAAACCGCTCAATACTGATGAATTGATTTTTACCAACGGCGCAGGCTGTCCGGTTGACCCTGATAATATAGTCAAACGAAAATTCCACCCAGCTCTGGAGCGGGCTGGGTTAAGAAAGATACGTTTTCATGATCTACGCCACACCTTTGCCAGCCTGCTGATCGATCAGGGTGAGAATATCAAATTCATCCAATCCCAGCTGAGCCACGCCTCCATTCAGACCACCTTAGACCGTTACGGGCACCTCCTACCCCTTAAAAACTATATTGGTGTGGGGAGGAGGTTGGATGAGAAGGTGTTTAGCTCAAAAGAGATAAATATTGATAATGTATCTAATATATCATAACTGCATGAGATATAATGAGTTATGATATTTTCTCTTGGTTAAAATAGCTTTAAACCTTTGAAATTAAAAAATATACTTGCATTTACATTGTCATTACGCTATACTTTAAACAGAAAGTGATAGCAAGGAGGTGTAAAAGCTATGAAAGCATACCAAACAAAACATATTAAGGATATTAACATTACTATTCGGTCTTATGTACAAGAACGTGATTTTATTGATCATGCGGCCAAAGTTGCTGGGAAAAATAGGAGTGACTTTATGTTAGAAGCGGCGAAGCAAAAGGCAGAAGAGACTTTGTTGGATCAAAGACTGTTTTTACTCAACGAAAAAGACATGAAGGCTTTCATGGATGTTTTGGATAATCCTCCAGAGCCAAATGAGGCCTTTAAAAAGTTAATGTCAACACCCGCCCCTTGGGAAAAATAGAAGAGAGTAATTGTGTCCGAATATCAGCCACTTTGTCCTATTCTGGACAAACATAATCTTGATGATTTTGATTGTGGTGTACCTAGTTTAAATGACTGGCTCAAACGCCACGCCAGACACAACGAAGAAAGGGGTGCGTCTCGCACCTATGTTGTTTGTGATAAACAAGACAATATTATCGGCTATTACGCTCTTGCCAATGGTGCCGTCATACTAAGTGAAGCCCCTAAGAATTTAAGACGCAATATGCCTGATCCAATTCCTGTCATGACTCTTGGTCGGTTAGCTACTGATTTAAAGCATAGAAATAAGGGCATAGGTTCTGGTATGTTGCGTGATGCCGTATTTCGTTCATTGAAGGCGGGAGAAATAGGAGGTATTAGGGCTATTCTGGTTCATTCGATTCCTGAAGCAAAAAATTTTTATGAACGAAAGGGTTTCTTAAAATGCCCAGTTGATGACACGATGTATATGCTTCCATTAAAACCTATAAATAAGAATGCGCGATAATAAAACTTTTCCAATTTTCTCAATAACCAATCCTAATAAAGTGTGGGTTTCTGAACAAATAGATAAGCTCATAAAAGAATGGAAAGATTGGAATTCGTTTTGTCAAGACTTAGGAGATAGTCCCGAGTATGATCCAAATACTTGTTCGGCAGCAATCAAAGATGGTTGGGAGAATATTAAGAAGCATGAAATTCTAAGAGAAAAAACTTTGGTATTCTTGCGCAATCATTTCTCTGGAGGAGAATTTATTCTTGAAAAATGGCCATTCCACCCTCACGAAGATGTTACATCACGGTTAAGAAATAAGGTTCCATCATGGATACACAGGCTAGAAATATTAAAAGCCTCTATGGATTATGTTCGAGTTCCAGATGGATTTTGGAAAGAACGCGGTAAAGAAATTGTTGAAGTCATCTCAAGATCTGGAGCTGAAAAAGCGGTAGATCTTGCTGCATCATATTTAAAAAATCCGTTGGGTCAATAACGAACTAATTTTGGTACCCGCTGGGTACCCAGTGTGTGCATAAAAAGGGAAAACAGTAAGAAGCGAGAGAGAAATAAAAGTTATACAACTATATGCAATGTATAGTGATATAGAAAATCAGCAACCATCAGAGAACACCCTTAAAAACGTCAAATCCTGCTCCTCCTGTCACAGGGTCAAATCCTGTCCCCGCAACCAACGTAACAAGAAGAGAGTCAATACTTTATAGTGTAGTGTTGGCTCTTTTTTTAAAGATAAATAAAGGAATAAAGGGGACAGCGACCTTTTTATTATTGACAAGATATTGCTCACAGCATAGAATTGAAGCACCAAGATAAGCCCGAATTGTTATACCTCATGAAGCCCACAATGTCACCCGGGGGGGCAATTACCACATGGATGTTTTTGGTTGGACCATTTACGGGAGAATGATGTAGAGGTAAACGATGAGATATGAAAGAAGACAGTGCGAGGATTGGTGGTGGGGAAGGATGATTTTGTGGCCGTGCTGGAAAAGCGCTTGAAACGTTCATTAGCATGTCGGAAATGGGGAAGACCGAAGACGGCATAAAAAGGTCGCTGTCCCCTTTACCCTTTACTAGTGTTACTCCGCAGCATCTTATATAGTCCTTATATAGCATGATAAATCCAAGCACGACAAACAGGAAGTTGCTCAAGACGGGGAATTACACGTACATGCTGACGCTGCCGAAGGAGTGGGTGAAGGTGCTCAAGTGGCGGGCGAAGCAGATGGTGACCCTTGAACTTAAGGACGGGCACATTGTCATTAAAGATTCGGAAAATAAATAAGGAGGTGCCGATGGCGACAAAAACCGTTTTAACCGCAGCACGTTACTCGAAGCTGTTGACAGACATCCGCAAGATTATCGAGGGGGGGGAAGGCACGGGCCACGCGGGCGGCTCACGCGGAAATTCTTCTCGCCTATTGGCAGGTTGGCGGGCGGTTGACTCAAGAAAAGCTTACTGAAAATGCCGGTTACGGGGACGCGGTCCTGGAGGATTTGACCGATGAACTCGGCATTGAATACACAGCATTGACCCGGTGTATTTCTTTTTTTCAGACATACAAAGTTGCTCCTAGTGGCAAGAATCTATCTTGGTCCCATTACAGGGAGCTGCTTCCTGTCAAAAATGACATGCAACGGCAATGGTATGAAGGGCTGGCTGAAGATGAAGGGCTGAATGTCGCGCGGCTGACCAGGGCGATCAAGGACGACCGCTACGGCTGGTCCCGCGGGAACAAGGGCAAAACGCGTGCGGATGTGACGCTCAAGCGGCCGACGGAGGCGACGTACGTGTACAAGGCGGTCGTCGAGCGCGTTATCGACGGGGATACGTTGCTGTTGCGCATCGATCTGGGGTTCCAGGTCTGGAAGGAGCAGCGCGTGCGGCTGGCCGGCATCGACACGCCGGCGATGGATGAACCGAAGGGCAAGGAAGCCTACACGTTCGTCCTCAACCAGTTGGCTAAAGCGGATTTTGTCATGGTCAAGACTAACAAAATCGACATCTACGGGCGGTACGTCGGGCACATCTTTTACTCGCTTAAGGGGAGCGGCAAGGATGAAACCTTCGCCAAAGGGCGGTATTTGAACCAAGAGTTGGTCCAGAAGAAATTAGCCGGAGCATTCTAGAATTCCTGGATGCTGATATCCTGAAAAGTTTTGGCCGGGCTATTGCCCATGAGCTCGCCCTTGTGATCAGGGGGCCTCTTGAAGTCTGTATCCTTAAGTAAATAAAGGGATTTGGGCCCAGAAAAATCTTGACAAAAATATGCGACAGTTGTATATTCATCTATCTTCACTTTAAGGCAAAGATGTCTTTAAAGGGATTGGTGGTGTGTTAAAAGAGATGTTCCGGTATTATAAAGTAAGGGCATTGAGGTCCTCTTCAGCAAGGGTAAAACTGCGCGAAGAGGATTTTTTATTAGAATTTCCCCTTTGTGGCCTTCCGGAATAGGCTTTTTTCCAAGAAAGACACGGTGCCTGGGATAATCAGGCGGACAGTACAAAGCCGATTTGAGAAAAGGGGAGAAAATAATGAGAACGAGAATAAGTGAAATTGATATTTTAAACATCGGAGGGAAACAAATGATGACAACTGAAAGCGAACAGAAAACAGTTGCGGATTATTATGGAGATAATGTTTTTGGGCTTAAGGTCATGCGTAATTATCTTTCGGAAAAAGCCTATAAATCGTTAAGCGAAGCGATCAAAAATAGCGGTTCGCTAGACCCGAGCATTGCTGATGAAGTCGCAGAGGCGATGAAAAACTGGGCGGTCGCGAAAGGGGCCACGCACTACACGCATTGGTTTCAGCCGCTGACCGGTTTAACCGCTGAGAAGCATGATTCTTTTATCGAGTTAGACGGCGAAGGTGGTGTTATCCTGGAATTCTCTGGTGACGCGCTTATCCAGGGGGAACCGGATGCGTCCAGTTTTCCATCGGGAGGTCTCCGTCCTACGTTCGAAGCCCGCGGATATACCGGCTGGGATCCGACGAGCCCGGCGTTCGTTAAGGAAGGAGCGCACGGGGCGACTCTGTGTATCCCGACGTATTTCGTCGGATGGAACGGAGAGGCTTTGGATAAGAAGACGCCGTTGCTCAGATCAATGAAATCCATTTCCAGGCAAGTGAAACGGTTAGCGAAAGTCCTTGGCATCAAAACGACCCAGAATGCTTTCTCTACGCTGGGAGGCGAACAGGAATATTTCTTAATTGATAGAGACTTCTATAATCAGAGGATCGATCTTGTTCAGACAGGCCGCACGCTTTTCGGGAAAGAGCCCGCCAAGCACCAGCAGATGGCGGACCATTATTTCGGGGCCATCAAAGAGCGCGTGATCGGTTTTATGGAGGATCTTGACCGTGAGATGTGGAAGCTCGGCGCGCCTCTTAAAACACGTCACAATGAGGTGGCTCCCGGACAGTATGAGGTTGCTCCGATCTTTGAGAACCAGAACTTGGCCGTCGATCACAATATGCTTACGATGGAAGTGATGCAGAAAGTTGCCAAACGGCACGGGTTAGTGTGTCTGCTGCATGAGAAACCGTTCGCCGGTATTAACGGGTCCGGGAAACATTGCAACTGGTCCGTGACCGGCCCGGATGGAAAGAATTGGCTATCTCCCGGTGACAATCCTCATGAAAGCGAACGGTTCTTGATCATGCTTTGCGCTGTCATCAAAGCCGTTGATGAACATGCCGCTTTACTACGGGCTTCTGTAGCGTCGGCCGGCAATGATCATCGTTTAGGTTCCCATGAGGCTCCGCCCGCGATCATCTCGATCTATCTTGGGGAGCAACTCAATGATATCATCGATCAGATCGAAAAAGGATCCGGCGTTAAAAGTTCAAAAAAGGGCGGAATATTAAAGGTCGGGGTTGATTCTTTACCCGCATTGCCGCGGCATGCCTCTGACCGAAACAGGACGTCACCCTTTGCTTTTACAGGGTCGAAGTTCGAGTTCCGCGCGGTCGGTTCCGCGGCGAGCCTGTCAGGGCCCAATGTTGTGATCAATACGATCGTCGCCGGAACGCTGGATGAGATCTGCACGAAATTGGAAGCAGCCAAGAAATCCAACAAAAATGTCAATAAGGCTGTTGGGCAGATCCTTCAGGATATTATCAAAAAGCATAAGAGGATTATTTTCAACGGGGACAATTATACCGACGCTTGGGTGAAAGAAGCCAAGAAAAGAGGATTGCCCAATTTGAAAACGACTCCCGAAGCGCTGAAAGCGATCAAAGATCCGGCTGTTGTTAAATTGTTCGAAAAACAGAAGGTTCTGACCAAGACGGAATTGATTTCAAGGCACGACGTTTACATGGAAACCTATGAAACGATCATCCGTTATGAAGCGAGGCTTGCCGCGGATATGGCTAAGACGACGATCGTTCCGGTTGCAATGGATTATCAGATCGAGTTGGCCGAGATGATCAAGAGCGTCGAGAGCATTAACAAAACAAAGTCAACCGCGAGCCGGAAACTTCTTAAGGATGTTTCTAAAGAGACTGAAAAGGCGATCATGGCTGTCAGCAGCCTTGAAGCGGCGCTGAAGGGCGATTCTGTCCAGAAAATGAAATCAGGCATGGAATCCTTACGTGAAATTATTGATGCGTTAGAAGGTCTGGTCCCGGCAGATAGCTGGCCACTCCCTTGCTACGCCGAGATGCTTTTTATAACTTAGGCTTAATATAGTATTCGCAAAACAAATTCGTTAGTTTTGAAGGGGCCTTTTCGTCTAAAGATAAAGTTTGAAAAGTCACGGATTTATATTGCGAATACTATAGATAGAATAGACTGGGAACGATCCCCGTTCCTTAAAGATGAACACGTGTTCTTAAAAAAAGTAGTCGCGCAAGAGATCCCGTTCATCGGGATCTGTTTAGGGTCCCAGTTGCTGGCGAAGGCCTGCGGGGCGGAGGTGAGGCGGTCTCCCGGGAAAGAGATCGGGTTCTATCTGGTCCGGTTCACGGGAGAAGGGATCGGGGATCCTTTATTCGACGGTCTTGCGGAGCAAGCGGATGTTTTTCAGTGGCATGAAGATATGTCAGATCTTCCGTCAGGCGCGCAGCTTCTGGCATCTTCGCGGGGATGTCCACATCAGGTGTTTAGAGTCGGAGCTGTCGCTTACGGATTGCAGTTTCACATTGAGATCACCGAACCTACGATCAATAAATGGACAGACAACAATTTTCTGAAGATCATATACGATCGCAAAAACAAGAACGCATGTGTTTAGGGGGAAGGATCCTATGATCAGGATCGCGGCAGCCCAAATTAATTCTACGGTAGGCGACCTTGCCGGTAACAGGGAGAAGATCGCCGAGAACATCCGTCGGGCAAAAGAGCAGGACGCGGATATTGTCGTTTTTTCGGAACTGACGGTTTGCGGATATCCGCCCGAGGATCTCCTCTATAAAGATCATTTTGTCCGGGAGAATATAAAAATTTTGCGTTCTTTGATAAAAGAAACCGCAGGGATAACGGCTATTGTCGGGTTTACGGACAGGGACAAAAACAAGAGGCTGTATAATGCCGCTGCGGTCATTTGCAATAAGCGGCTCAAAGGCATTTACCGGAAAGAAGAGCTTCCTAACTACGGTGTTTTTGACGAAAAAAGATATTTTGAGCAGGGAAAGAACAACAAGATCTTTTCGATCGGCAAAAAATATTTTGGCGTCAGCATTTGTGAAGATATGTGGGTCGATAAGGGAGTATGCCAAAGGCAAGCGCGCGCGGGAGCCCGACTGTTGATCAATCTTTCGGCTTCGCCTTATGATGTCGGCAAGCTCAAAGAAAGAGAGAAGCTTTTGAAAAAGCGCGCCAAGAAGGAAAAGGTGTTTGTCTGTTACGTGAACCTTGTCGGCGGGCAGGATGAACTTGTGTTTGACGGCGGCAGCCTCATTGTCGACCCTCACGGCGAGACCATTGCCTCCGGAAAACAGTTTTGTGAAGACCTGATCATTGCCGATATCAACATAGGCTCTTCACGGGCAAAGAGGGCGCGCGCATCGAAGATTATTTCGATCAGCCAAGGGCGGCCTAAGGAAAAACAGCCGATAAAAAAACATTTGTCTAAGCGGCTAAGCCAAGACGAGCGCATTTATCAGGCATTGGTTTTGGGAACGCGCGATTATGCCCGGAAAAACGAGTTTCAAAAAGCTGTTTTAGGGTTAAGCGGCGGTATTGATTCCGCGCTTGTTGCGGCCATTGCCGTCGACGCATTGGGCAAAGATAATGTGATCGGCGTGACGATGCCGTCGCGGTATACCTCGAAGGGGACCAGGACGGATGCCACAAGGCTGGCAGATAATTTAGGCATTCAGCTGATCGAATCCCCGATCGAGAGGATATTTAAGGTCTATTTATTCGAACTGGAGAATAAATTGAAGGGGACGGAATTCGGATTGGCTGAGGAGAATCTCCAGGCCAGGATCCGGGGAGACATTCTCATGACCCTGTCGAATAAATATGGATGGTTGGTCTTAACGACGGGGAATAAAAGTGAGGTTGCGGTAGGTTATTGCACGCTGTACGGGGATATGACCGGCGGCTTTGCGGTGATCAAGGATGTGCCGAAGACCAAAGTTTATGATCTGGCGCGGCTCAGGAATCTCAAAGGCAAGAACGTGATCCCGGTGAGTATTTTGAAAAGAGCGCCGTCGGCTGAGCTCCGGGCAAATCAAAAAGATCAGGACAGTCTGCCTCCCTATGATGTCTTGGATGAAATGATCAAGGAGTATATCGAGAAACATTGGTCGCTTGGAAAAATGGCCCGCACAAACGATCTTGATCTTGTCAAGGAGGTCATAAAAATGATCGACCACAGCGAATATAAGCGCCGGCAGGCCCCGCCGGGGATCAAGATAACGCCCCGGGCTTTCGGAAAGGACTGGCGGCTTCCGATCACGAACAGATATAAAGAGGAATGACAGAGACTAAGTGCAGGTCTCAGAACATAGTAGCAGAGGATCTGAGAAACTGAAATTTGTTTAATACGCATGGAAACAGAAGGAGAACAAGAATGGCAGATCAAAACACTTGTGCAACAGGAGTCATGGAAAGAGAAGGGAAAACAGAAATGAAAAATGCTTATGCGGAAAGAGTCATCGAGTTGGTCAAAAAGAAAAACCCGGGTGAATCAGAATTCCAACAAGCCGTTATAGAGGTTCTTGGAACTCTGGGGCCTGTATTGGAAGAAAACAAGAAGTACGAGGAAGCTTCTATCCTGGAACGTATCGTTGAGCCGGAAAGGCAAATTATGTTCCGTGTTCCTTGGTTGGATGATAAGGGGACCGTCCAGGTCAACCGCGGTTTCCGGTTTGAATTTAACAGCGCGATCGGGCCTTACAAGGGCGGATTGCGTTTTCATCCGACGGTCAACCAAAGCATCCTGAAGTTTCTTGGATTCGAGCAAGTCTTCAAGAATTCATTGACAACGCTTCCTATGGGCGGCGGAAAAGGCGGATCAGACTTTGATCCGAAAGGCAAATCAGATAATGAAGTGATGCGTTTCTGCCAATCGTTCATGACCGAACTTCAGCGCCACATCGGACCGGATACGGATGTTCCTGCCGGCGACATCGGAGTAGGCGGCCGGGAGATCGGTTTTATGTTCGGACAGTACAAACGTTTACGCAATGAGTTTTCGGGAATACTGACCGGTAAAGCGTTAAACTGGGGCGGTTCATTGATCCGGCCGGAAGCAACGGGTTACGGAGCTGTTTACTTTGCCGAAGAAATGCTCAAGACGCGCGAGGACAGCTTGAAGCGTAAGATCTGTACTGTTTCCGGTTCAGGGAACGTTGCTCAGTTTACAGTTGAGAAAATCAATCAGTTAGGCGGCAAGGTTGTCACGCTTTCGGATTCCGGCGGGACCGTTTATGACCCGGATGGCGTCGATGCCGAGAAGCTTGTCTTTGTCGACGAACTGAAGAATGTCCGGCGCGGACGTATTAAAGAATACGCAGAGAGATTCGGCTGCAAGTACATGGAAGGCGAAAGGCCGTGGAGCATCAAATGTGATTGCGCGTTTCCAAGCGCGACACAAAATGAGATCGATGCCAACGATGCGAAAACATTGCTTGATAACGGCTGTTTTGTTATCAGCGAAGGCTCGAACATGCCTTCGACTCCGGACGCGATCGACCTGTACCTCGAGAAGAAGATCCTTTATGGACCGGGGAAAGCGGCTAATGCCGGCGGCGTTGCTGTTTCCGGGCTTGAAATGTCCCAGAATTCACAGCGCTTATCATGGACCAGAGAAGAAGTCGATCAGAAATTAAAGGGCATCATGAACGCCATTCACACGCAATGTGTTGACGCCGCTGAAAAATACGGTTGCCCTGGCAATTATGTGATGGGTGCCAACATAGCCGGTTTTGTCAAGATTGCGGACTCGATGTTAGACCAAGGTGTGGTCTAATCGCGAAGGCGCATCACTTCTTAGAAGCGATCTAAGACAAATAAGCATAAAGGAGTTGAATGGGTATGATCATTTGACTCCTTTATGCTTATAAAGAGATCGAGGTTGACTTTGTTTTCCTGGCCATGGGATTCCTCGGCCTGGTTCAAAGCGGCCTGATCGAAGAATTGGGCGTCGACCTTGATGCGCGCGGCAATGTCAATGCCGACCAAAACAAAATGACAAATATCCCCGGTGTTTTTACCGCTGGCGACATGACCCGCGGGCAGTCGCTGGTCGTCTGGGCGATCCACGAAGGGCGCCAGGCAGCCGCTGGCGTCCACGAGCATCTCTCCCGCGGGGAGTCTGAGCAGGCTTTCTTTCCCGAATAAACTTTAAGTTACGTTTACAGCATTTCTTTTTTCCTTTATAATTAGAGCCATACCGCCGATCGCACGGCTTTTAAAGGCTCCATGAATGATAAAAAAAACAATCTGTATTTTTTCGCCGCCGTTGTCCTGATCCTCCTCAATATCGCGGTATTTATTCGCGCCAATTCTTTTCCTAAGATATGGCTGCATGAGGAGATGCTTTATCATGATCTTTACTGGGCGGCCGACGGGGCTCAAGACTTCACGACCATAAAAAGCGGTTTAAGGGCGAGCGACTTTTCCAAGCTATTCATGGGGGCCTATCACGATTGGGCCTACCGGACGCGGCATTTTTCGTATCTCATAGATATGCTGTCTTTTAAATTCTGGATGGCCGCCGGGGTGGGCCGTGTCCGGGATTACACGGGCATCGCCTTACACGTCCTTAACACGATCCTGGCCGGGATCCTCGTCTGGCTTCTGACTAGAAGCAAGTGGGCGGCGTGGTTGTGCGCCGTGTTCCTTCTCAATTCGGGTACGGCCATTGCGACGCTCGTGTTTCCGCTGCGTAACGCCAAGATCCTCGTCATCACGCTTTTTTTACTCGCCTGGATCATCGCTGTGCGCTCAAAGGGCCGGCTTTGCGACGCGAAACCGTCGAGGATCTGGGCGTTCTTCATCGTTCTGTTCTTGGCGAGCCTTACGGATGAGTACGCGTTTATATTGATTCCCATCATTTTCATTTATCTTTATTGGCGGGATGGGCCCGGAGGCCTCTTTTCCGGACGTTTCTTGAAGCCCGTGCTGACGATGGGGGCGTTGTTCGTTGTCTGCGTGGCCGTTTCATTTGCCGCGGCGCGTCACGTTGATGAAAGCATCAAGGTGCATTCCTTCGGGTTCCTCTTCGACACGTTGGCAGTGGCCTATGCGGGCGGTCGTTTCCTCATTGATATTCCCCAGGCCTTTTTTGCCTATTTTTTAAGGCGCAACTTCGGGTACTGGGATTTCACGCTGCCGGGGATATTGGCGGCCGCATCGTTTGCCGTGCTGGTTTTCCAGCTGTTCAGGCATTCCTCGTCGGAACACCGTCGGCTGTGTCTGGCGATCGGGGCCATCTTGGCTCTCAAGGCCTTTGTCTTGCCGCATCCGGCCGGTTTTCACAAGTATATCATGCCGGAGACGGCGGTCTTCCCGAGCCTCTTTTACTTCAGCTACTATTACGTCTATGCGGAAGCTGTCCTGCTGGCCGTCGTCCTATGGTTGTTGATGGGCCCGAAGGAGATCAGTGACAAGAGGGCCGTGATGTTCCTTTGTCTCGCGTTATTTATCGGAATGTCCAACATGCTTCATTTAAAAAAGGGGCCCAAGAACACCATGGTCTATCACGAATGGAACGATGAGTTCCAGTTCTCGGCGTTCGAGACCATGATCGGATTGAAAAAGGTCATCAAGGACGAACGATACCAACCGCTGTATCTGTCATTTCCGTCCGGTGATCAGCCTCTTATTTGCGGGAAGGATCCCCATCAAATACTTCCCTTTTATGTCAAGCCGATCCTGCTCATGTACCTGAAGGATATTGAGAAGGGCCGCGCGATCATCTCTTTGGAAAACATTGAGCTCAACGGACCTTTCCCGCGAGAAGAAGAATTACTTAAGGCGGAGTATTTTTATGATCTGGTCAATAAGGGGATGATCCATCTTGGAGCCATTCGGCAAGATAAGGGCAAAGATAGCTTGAGGCCGGTCCTGGTTCGTGGGGAAGATCAAAAGGCCAGGGTTCAGATCGAGCTCAAACAGGGAGACCGGAGCTTATTGGTATTTGTTAAGGGAAGCGCGCAGATCGATTTCAGTGCAGGACAAAAGCCTGTTGGCCGCGTGTTCCAGGTCTTCGGCTATTCTTATCAAGCGTTCCTGTTGGATATGAAACCGGTGGGAGAAAACCGTTCGCAGCAGATCGATATTACGATCACTCCGAAAGATCCCGGCCAAGGGATTTCTGTTGTCGGTCCGCTGGTTTTTTCGGGACAAAGCAGACATATCTTTCAAGAACCGTGAATGCCGATAACGGATCATGAAAGCCATACAGCGGATTTTTAAGTCCGCGGATATAGAGGGCCCATGAATGACCAAAGGAACAATCTGTATTTCTCCGCCGCCGTTGTCCTGATCCTCCTCAATATCGCGGTTTTCATCCGCGCGAATTCCTATCCTCTCACGTGGCCGCACAATGAGATCCTTTATCACAATCTCTACTGGGCGTCCGACGGAGTCCATGATTTCACGATGATCAAAAGCGGTTTTAGGGCGAGCGACCTGATCAAGCCCTTCATGTGGCTTTATGTCGAGGGGGCCTACCGGACGCGGCAATTCTCGTATTTCATCGAGATGCTGTCGTTCAAGTTCTGGTCGTCCTTCGGGGCCGGGTACGTTCGGAACTATACGCTCATTGCTTTGCACGTTCTCAACACGGTCCTGGCCGGGTTTCTCGTTTGGCTCCTGACTAGGCGCAAGTGGGCCGCGTGGTTGACATCTGTGTTCCTGCTCAATTCGGGCGCGGCCATCGCAACGCTTGTCTTTCCGCTGCGCAATGCCAAGGTTCTCGTCGTGACGCTGTTCCTTCTGGCGTGGATCGTTGCCACGCGCGCGAAAGAACGGCTCTGCGACGCGAAGCCGTCGAAGGTATGGACATTCTTTATTCTTTTGTTTCTCGCCTGCTTCACTGATGAATACGCGTTCTTCTTGATCCCGGTCATTTTCGTTTATCTGTATTTGCGCGACGGGGCCGGCGGGTTGTTCGCGCGGCGGTTCCTCAAGCCCGTTGTGACGATGAGCGTGTTGTTTATTGTCTGCGCGGCTGTGTCGTACAGCATATCTCTTCGTATTGAACAAACCGACAAGATGTATGCTTTTGGCTCTCTCTTCGATACCCTGAAAGCGGCCTATGCGGGCGGCCATTTTCTCGTCGACATTCCTCAGGCCTTTTTCGGCTATTTCCTGCGGCGCAACTTCGGGTACTGGGACCTTACGCTGCCGGGAGTATTGGCGGCGGCATCGTTTGCCGTGCTGGTCTTCCAGTTGTTCAGGCATTCCTCGTCGGAACACCGCCGGCTGTGTCTGGTGATCGGGGCGATCTTAGCTCTCAAGGCGGTCGTCTTGCCGCACCCGAGCGGTCTTCACAGTCATATCATGCCGAAGTCAGCAGTCTTTCCGAGCCTCTTTTATTTCAGTTATTATTATGTCTACGCGGAAGCCGCCCTGTTGACCATAGTCATATGGCTGTTAATGGGCCCGAAGGCGATCAATAATAAAAAGGCTGTACTGTTTCTCTGTCTTGCGTTTTTCATAGGGTTGTCGAATACGCTTCATTTGAAAAACGGGCCCAAAAACACGATGACTTTTCACGGGTGGGACGATGAGTTCCAAGTGTCGGCGTTTGAGACGATGATCGGTCTGAAAAAGGTCATCAGAGACGAGCGCTATCAGCCAGTGTACCTGTCGTTTCCTTCCAACGAGGAGTCTCTTGTATGCGGGAAGGATCCCCATCAAACGGCCTCCTTTTTTATCAAGCCGGTCCTGATCATGTACTTGAAGGATATCGAGGAGGGCCGCGCCATCGTCTCTTTGGAAAATATAAAGCCCGACAAACCTTTCCCGCGAGAAGAAGAATTACTTAAGGCGGAGTATTTTTATGATCTGGTCAATAAACGGATGATCCATCTTGGAGCCATCCGGCAAGACAAGGGCAAAGGTAGCTTGAGGCCGGTCCTGGTCCGGGGGGAAGATCAAAAGGCCAGGGTTCAGATCGAGCTCAAACAGGGAGACCGGAGTTTATTGGTATTTGTTAAGGGAAGCGCGCAGATCGATTTCAGTGCAGGACAAAAGCCTGTTGGCCGCATGTTCCAGGTCTTCGGCTATTCTTATCAAGCGTTCCTGTTGGATATGAAACCGGTGGGAGAAAATCGTTCGCAGCAGGTCGATATTACGATCACGCCGAAAGATCCCGGCCAAGGGATTTCTGTTGTCGGCCCGCTGGTCTTTTCGCAACGGAGTACAGAGATCTTCCGGGAATTTCAGGTGGCCGGCAAGGATAAAGCAGGTCAGTAGGTATAGTACGTAACGTAGTTTGG
>JAGLMJ010000030.1 GCA_023140095.1 Candidatus Omnitrophota bacterium
ACCCCAAGCAGATTAGCGACAAAGGCTTCGTCAGCGGTGTATCCCGCGGCAAAACCCCCCGGTTGGACAAGTCCCACCGTGGTCCCGTTAAGCGTCCCGATCTGAGTGAACATTTCTTTCAGCGGCGCGACAAAATATTCTTTAAACGCGAGTACAAAAGAAGATCCCCAGGTGTCAGTATCCGAATCCAGAGTAGTTCCAAACAAATCTTCCTCCGGCGGGTTTATCATGTTAGAAACAAGCGTCACCCCTCCGGAAAAAAGAGCGCCGGCCAGGAACCAAACAGCCCTTGCCTTTAGAAGGTTCACGCGCTCTTCCTGATTGTCTCCAGCCCGATCTCCTTCGACGTGATCCTCTTCATAATCATCCATTTGCTTAGCTATGACAGACGCAATGAGCCCTCGAAACAAAATACCTTTCCACCTGTTGAGTCCGCCATCCATGAAGTTCTGTATCCGGGAGAAGGCTTCGGCACTCGCGGCTTTATCATACGCTTTATTACGCTCTATCTGAAGGTCCTTAGGAGGAAGATCAGGGTTGTTTTTTTTCGCCAAGTTCCAGGCCTTCCGGCCGGCTTCATCCGCTTCAGCTTGAAAGGCTCCCTGCATCGCTTTCGCGTACTCTGCCGCGGAAGTATGAACATCATAATACCCGTCAAGCTTCCCATACCCGGTGTAATACGCATTGTCTAACGCGTCTTTGGTTTTCGTATCTACAGCATCGTAGATGTCCTTCATTGGCATGTCCATCAAATCAGGAAGGTTCTCCTCGACATACGCGTACTGTGCCTTTTCTCCCACGGCCTCCGCCTCTTTTTTAATGTCACTGTCCGCGGCCGCTAAATCCTTGAGTTTCCGTATTCTGGAAAATTCCTCGTCTATCTTCTCCGGAGTATAAGTAGCATTATATGCGTCCTGGTATTTCTGCTGAAGATCTGCTTTAGAAAGAGTAGGATCTTTTGCTGCAGCCATATCCCTGGCTGTTACGCCATCCTGATGCGCCTGAGCGCGAACATCATTTCTCGCGGCCGAACGCTCTATGGAATATGCCATGGCGAGATTCGTAACAATAGCCTGTATCACCATGCCGATCGCTTGCGACAGCATGGAATCCCCCTCGACAATATCTTCTTCATCCAGGTACCAACGAACAGCAAGGGCTGCTATTCCGGCGAGGAAGTTAATAAACTGCATTTCCAATGCCTGTGATAATCCACTTGCGAACCCATGACCAAATCCAATGGCAAATCTTGCGGCAAAGCCCGGCGTCCCGCCCTCTGTCCCACCACCTGTTCCACTGCCTGAAGATCCGCCACCCGGAGTCGTCGAGGCTGAAGTTGTCGTTGTTGCCGGAGCTGTCGTTGTGTTTGTGCTCGGAGTTGTCGTTGTTGAAGCTGGAGTTGTACCTGAAGATCCGCCGTCTGTAGGGGTATGGTCTAGAGACTCCAACCCTTCCGTCCCCGCCTTAAAGGCTGAACTGATCCCTTGAGTTACGCCCGCTACCGCTAAGCTCGCGCCGATCGAAGAGACAATACCGATGATCCCGTCCCTGATGACGCCGTTCATGTCCTCAGACAGCATATCATCGAGAGCTTTGGCTATCTCTACTTTGACATATCCCATTGCTACGCCTATAGCGGCTCCCTTAGCAACACCAACAAGAGTTTGTTTGAAAACTTCCATTGAAGTTCTCTTTGCCATTTCGTTCATGGCTGCCTTAACGGCATCTCTATAAGTACTCTTCACAAGTTCCTTAGTAGCCTCTTTCCCCAGCTCCTTCACAGCGTCTTTTCCGGCTTGCGCTGCTACACCCGCACCCGAAAAAGCACTTGCCCCCATATTTGCCCCGACCGAAATAGCCACAGTCAAGATCATTGCCTGGTCTTCACTCCATCCCCATTTCATCACGGCAACCTCGCCCATGGTTCCGGCAAAAGAAGAAACTCCAATGGAGAAAGCAAAACCTGCTCCAGGGAGAATGAGGGCCGCAACAACCTGTATGGCCACACTGATAAGGACATCTTCCGTACTCATCAATCCCGGTAATTCGTCAGATTTGTCAACCCACTTGTTTCCCCAAATAAACGGGGTCATGGAATCAGGAACATATTCGAAGACGACGCTCTCCTGTTTCTCAAGTTCAGGCGCCAGGACGAAGCCGGTCAATTGGGCGGTGAATTCCGGTATGGAAGAAACCCGGGCGAGGCCGATGTCGGAAAAATAGACCCGGGCATCATCAACGGAATTGACGGTCACAAAATGCTCGGATTCAAAATTGGCAATGAAAGGCGTTTGGAGTTTCAGGACATCAGCCGGCGCAAGCTTGGCGGGCTTAAGCCCAAGCCCATAGGCGTCGATGACTTTGTTGATCGCAAAAAGGGAGGTCTTGAGTTTCGCCTCTCCGGGCTTGACGATGTCATTCATGAGGTCAACCATCAGAGAAGAAACGGATAACTCCTCAAGCGAAGTATCGACGTCATAGCTGGCTAAAATGTCCCGCAGGGCGTAGACCCCGCAGTTGAGCGGATGGATGTCCGGCTCCTGCAGCCACTCGATGATCCTGCGAATGCGGTTCTTGGTGAACACTGTAGCGGAATCAATGAACAGGCTGATCTGATTGAGTTCCGGGTTCGAGATCGCGTCGTTGGTCAGCTGCAGCTGGACGCGCGTATTTTCTTTGTAAGCAACCTGCTTCAAAAGATGATTGATGCTGCCTGCGATGCGGGCAGAGATAATCTCTTCGGGTGTTGCTTCCGGACCGACCGAAACGATTTGCTGGTCTTTCTGTCCCCACAACGTCAAAGGATTGTAATTGAAGGCCCAACTAACTTGTTCGGGGAGAAAAATTAAGACAAGGATCAAGGCGACTGTGCGGATCCACTGACTGAAACGGCTTTTAAAAGGCGCCGGGGTGTCGCCGTCTTTCTGCGATCCCTCGGGATCATCCGGGCCCTTGATATTATTAAGTTTCACAATGTCGGACACAGAGATATCCGCGGCCCCAGCAAAGGTCCTCTCACCTTCGCGGGAAGGAGGCTCATATGGCACCATCCATGAGCGCGGCAATCCGTAATTGTCCGGTTTATCGGTCATTGTTCCATTCCCTTTGATTATTTATCACTAACGGTGACGGCATCTTTTCCGCTTTGGCCTCTTGCCTGCAATAAGCCAAACGGCCACCCCGTCCCGACAAAGTTCCAGTAAGATAACGCAAGCCGGAATACTCGAATCCGACGACAGAAAAAACAGAGATCAAATATCTCAGATATCGGATCATCCCCCGTCCAGAGCTTTCGATAATATTTATAGTAATTCTGACATCAATAGAAATACTGTCCGCAAATTTTTGTAGTTTCGCGATCATGGCTAACTTTTAATATTGTCCTGGGTTAAATAGAAAAAGGCCACCGTGGTGTTAGGTAGCCTTACAATGCTTTGGAAATTAACTTGATTTTTAAGTGCGATTCTCATGGTCTCGCCCTCAACTCGTTTCATCGGTTAAATACTCAAATACCCAATTGCCTAAAAAGTATACCATATTGTACGAGGAGAACAAGGGGATGGTATTCTTTTCTTCGCGCGTAACTGCATGTATCGTAGCAGTTTACAGTTGTTTTGATTTTTTTTCAGAATTTTTTTCCAATTCTGTCCTCTTCCCCGTCGACGACAAATAGGGGGGAAAACAACAAGAAAATAGAAAGCGCTTTCTACTTTCGAATTCAAATTTTCGTTGTTTTTTCATTCAGAAAGTTCCTATCCAAAACTTGCGTAATTACGAATATTATACACCAGATCCTATAAAAGTACACATGTTTTAATAGCGCTTCCCAATTTCTTCACCAAATCGCTTTTGAAAAAAACGTAAAAACTGGAGTTTGATCGCGAAAAAAATTAAAAGATTTATCGCGTTCTTTACCCTAAAAATTTTTACGGTTTTTCATTAACACTTGCGAGATATAATCTTTCTTTCCTAAAAAAATCATGGTTTTTCAGCAAGATTTAGTCCAAAAGCATCATGGGCGGATCTATCCCAAAAGCATCATCCACGGGCCCTGACCCAGAGTGTATCTTAAGAAAGCTTTAACCAAAAAGTGCAATAAAAGGTCTTTTTCACTTAAAAATCATCAAATAAGCCCTAATCAGAATAATGTCCAGTCTGAAATCTAATGTCCAATCTAGAGTCCAGTCTGGACATTATCGCTTTCCTCTGATTCTGGTAAAATTGCGCCATCCCGAGCCTGTCTGTCATGTCTGTCGGCAGGAAGACGGAAGACAGGCGAAGTAAGTGGTCAGCATGACGATGACTGTGCCGCCGCAGCCTTTCCATATGCAATACCTACAGCGGCCCGGAACACCACTCCCCCTGCTGCAGCGATCTCCTGTACTCCATAAGGGCGCCATGCCTCTCATTAAACATTGCACAGGCATACCTATTCAGATTGGACATTAACCAGAGAACAAAGTTTGCCCGCTTTTTGCCAAGAACTTCACCTAAATCCCTGGCCATCCAAACAGACCCCAGGGGTCTGTTTGGGATTAGCCGCCTGCTTACAATCGCCACAGGCGAAAATACTATCGACAGATTTTGCGTTGAGGAGTATTCTACTAATAAGTGTACGGGGCGCGGCACCTGCAATGCTGTCCTCCTACAATCCCATCCAGACAACCAACCATCAACGCGAGGAACGCACGATGCCAAACAACGTTATTCTATCTGAACCCCAATATGCCAATCTAGTCCGGGAGATCCGGGCCCTGATCGAAGAGGGCAGGAAGAGAGCGGTACAGTCTGCCCGTCAAGAGCTCGTGCAGACTTACTGGAAGATCGGAAAGCGCATCAGCGAGGAGGGGCTTACCCAAAACGCCGGGTACAATCAGGCAATCCTGGCGGACCTGTCTGAGGAACTGGATATCGACTACACGACATTAACCCGATGTATTCATTTTTTTCAGACTTACAATGTTGCCACTAGTGGCAAGAATCTAACATGGTCTCACTATCGATGCCTGATTCCCGTCAACAATGAAGCGGAGAGAAAATGGTACGCGGACCTCGTGGAGGCAGACAGGCTTGATGCGGCTACCTTATCCCGCGCCATCAAGGAGAATCGTTACAGAGAGTCGGTCAAAAGCGGCGACGAGGGCCAGGCAACAAGAAACCTCACCCGCCCCACGAAGGCCACCTACGTCTACAAGGCGGTCGTGGACCGGGTCATCGATGGGGACACCCTTTTGCTAAAGATCGATTTGGGGTTTCAGGTATGGCAGGAGCAGCGCGTGCGCCTGGCCAACATCGACACCCCGGCTATGGACAAACCCGACGGCCGGGAGGCCTACCGCTTCGTTCTCGGCCAGCTTGCCAAGGTGAATTTCGTCATGGTCAAGACCAATAAGATCGACATCTACGGACGGTATGTCGGCCACATCTTTTACTCCTCGCGGAGCCTGAACAAGGACGAGACCTTCTCGAAAGGCGAATACCTGAACCAGGAGTTGGTCCAACAGGGCCTGGCCAAAATAGTCTAGGCCCGAGAAAACCGGGTCAAGAGGACAACTCCTCAGACAGAGAAATTCGGTGCTTTTGACAGGATCTTCGCCAGGCCAGGAAGGAAATTATCCGCCTGCGATATTCTGGAACGGATTGTTCTCCATGAAGTCGATCAGGATCGGACCGGCAACAAGGATACCAACGACAGGAAAGATAAACAGCAGGAGAGGAACGAGCATTTTCATCGGGGCCTTAAGGGCCAACTGCTCGCCCCGACGGTAACGGGATATCCGCATATCCTCGGAAAGGATATTCAGAGCCTCGGTCACGGAAGTCCCCATTTTATCGGCCTGGATCAGCGTCCGGGAAAAGGTGGACAAATCCGGCAATTCGTAACGGTTCGCCAGGTCCTTAATGGCATCGCGCCGGGTCTTGCCAACATTGATCTCCTGCAAGACCGTATTGAGCTCATCGATCATTACAGAAGGCGTCGATTTCTCAACCACCCATTTTAGAGAAAGCATAAAATCCAGCCCGGCGTTCACGCAAAGCCCAAGAAGATCGATGGCATCAGGAAGCTCTTTGACCATGACCCCCTTGATCTTTTTGATCCTTGCCTTCAGCCAGAATTCAGGAACCATGTACCCGCCGACAAACCCCATCGCGATCCATCCGAAGATAAAATCGGAACTTACCGACGGGTAAGAAATAAGAAGGATCAGGCCGACCCCGATCTCTTTAACAAGGAAGAACTCCTCCGGAGATAGGGCCACCCGCGCGATTGCCAGGTCCCTGGTAAGCCTTGCCCGGATAGGCCCTTTACAAAAAGGCTTATTGACCGCGGATGCCATCAAGAGAAAGGAAGACAGCCTCTTCTTCTTTTTTCGCGCAAGGGGCACCATCCCCAAAGCTTCCAGTGTCGGACGGCTTTCCCATTTCATAGGCATGAAGCCGAGAATGAAGCTAAAAGCGCAAAAATAAGCACAAAGAAAAAGTAAGGTTACCATATTAAAAGTCCTTAAACGCGCTGATCTTCCAAATCATGAACGCCCCGATCGTCTCGGAGATCACCGCGTAAATAAGCAGCGTCCTTCCGAGTTCGGAGATCAGCATATTCTCAAAAATCCTTTTATTCGACGAGTAGAGAAGAAACGCAAAGGCAACCGGAAGGATGCTCATGACGACCCCCTGGATCTTTCCCTGAATAGTAAGGGTATCCAGGTTCTGCTGGATCTTTCTGCTCTCGCGAATATTGTTGACGATACGGTTAAAGATGACGGGTAAGTTCCCCCCGGTCTCCCGGGCCAAAAGAATCGCCGTAATCATCTGCTGCAAGGCCGGGGAGGTCATCCGGCTGTAAAGATGGTTAAGGGCCTCCTCCAGGGAAACCCCCATCTTATTTTCCCCAAGGACAATGCCGAATTCCTTATTGATCGGATCGGGCATTTCGTCGACAACCGCCTCGAGAGCCTGCACCAGACTCAAACCACCTCGGAATGAACTCGACATGATCATCAGCGCGTCAATTAATTGATTGTTAAATTGGGCTCTGGTCCTCTTGGTCAGGCTTTGAACGTAAATGCCCGGGAAGACAAGGCCGGCAACGATCCCAAAAAGAACGCCGAACAGGCGCATGCCTTCAGGGGCGACCAAATAAAAACCGCCGGCAAGGACCAAAGGGGCAAGGACAAACAAGCGGCTGATCTTTTTCGCTTCCTGGCGCGGCATCAGCTGCTCCATCTTATTGGATATCCTCTGCTGCTGTTTTCCGCTGGCGATCACCACCCTGTTGTACAGCATCGGAGCGATCACATATCCAATGATCGCCACCGTGGAAAAACATAAAAATAGGGTCAATACCATCATTTTTTGATTTCTCTACCTAGTGGGAAAATTCAATGCTGCAGATTTCTTCTCCCCCATTAGTATCTTCTAATCTTGATCATTGCCCTTAATTATACCTTGAAATCACCCTCTATGCAGAAAAAATAATAAAATTTCTCCCTTTGATCCGCTCAAAAATGATCACTCACAAATAGGAGTCTGGCAACTGGTAATGCATGCTGTGCAGGCCGGGACGGTCCTAGTAGACCGGAGGCAGTCTCTTTCGCCACAGGTTTCTTCAAAACAAGTTTGGTTGTACCATTGTCCCGGAATTCCATAAGGACCGAACATATTCATCGCGCACTCCGTGGTCAGGTTAGGATCAAAGATCCTTCCTTGCCCTAAAGCGTCTCCGACACTTTTCCATCTTCCGGAGAATCCTCTCACAATGTATTTCTGAAAGACAATAAACGCGGCCATAAGGAATATGATCAGGGCGACGAATTCCATCATGGATTGCCCTCGTTTTTTCCGGTGTTTTCGTATCATTCTTTTCTCATTCTTTTCAAGGCGCTTGAGCGGTCTTTCTTAATCCATCAAAATTCCTCGCACCGAACAAATCGTAGCCCCATACCAGGAAGAGATCCCCCTTTCCAATAATATTGAGCACACGTTTCATTAACGACCCCCGACGCCAGAAACCCGTGCACAAAGTCCCAGCAAGGATCAGCTATATAAGTAGCATAAGGGCCGGGAGTTCGACTGCGGTCGTTCATTATAAACGCTCCTTCGTAGATATCTGTCGCGGCAAGCGTCCCGGGCAATAACGAAATGGTGTGGGGCGCGCAAACCAAATCAAGCTGATCAGGATTGTACGCGGTAAGATCCAGAGGCCTTAATGGATGACTCCCTTTAAAACTCCAGATCGGCACACCGTTTGGAAACCTCATAACAGGCCTGTATGTGGCCGTTGAGGCCAGCCCGCAATCCGAACATGCCGCCGGACAAGGAGCCAGTCCCGCACAAGGCTTTCCAGATTTATCTTCGTCCCAACGGGTCGTCCGGAATTTGACGGATCCACTTATACTGACCAATTCATAACACCTTTTCGTCCCCCAGTTCTTCGTGTAAGTTTTGATCCTCGGCCATCCTGGGTCAGGGGACGATTGGCTCGCTGAACAACGATTGTCACACATGCCCGGAACACGCGCCTCTACCTTAACAATATGCCACTTACCTCGCACGGTAACTGCACCGACAACTTCGTTTTCGTCTCTCCATCCATAAATGGCTTGATAAGGCAGGCCCGAATCACCTGAAACCGGCGCATAGTTGATCCTGGCATTGATCAGAGCTACTGTAGGAATATCGAGGAATTCATCAAGTTTTGGTATGATTCCCGTATCGAGTACAGCGTCACCGTCAATATCTTCCCACGGATCAAGTAGGCCGTTACGGTTACTATCTTCTCCATAATGGAAAATACTGAGAATGTTCTCAGCTTCCGTTAATCTCCAGCCAAGAAAATCCCGTCGTTTTGTAAATTTAGCGACTTGATTGACCGCCTCAATAACGCTTTGCCGTGTTGAGTGAAGCCATTGACCGGCGATCAGGTCGCAGCTCGGCCCGCCGGCAACTAGGACATTGACCGTAATATCGGAATCCCACGGAGCAAGAGGTTGATTTGTTACCGCGTCACAATCCCCCGGGGCGAATCCTGCGGGCGGCCCAGCCGTCCAGGTATACGGCACGGGTGGACCCGGAAGGAGAGTGCTAGTTTGGTTTTGAGGCATCGCCTGGCAATCTGCAATATTCGCATTGCAATCGTCGAAACACCGGAGCATGGGAGCCAGGTCCGCCTCATCCATCGGCCTTATGGAGTCCCTCATAGCTATGAGCCCATCAAACCATGGATCTCCGGGAAACCACGTCGCGCAGTCAGCCGCCCCGGCAGGATAAACCCAAGGCGTTACCCCATCCGAAGTATGCACCGTCGGTAACCTCGGCCCGACCAGGCAGTTTTCCGGATTGCAATTGCCGAGACAATCGTTAAAGGCTGTGAGGTCTTCCCAATCCCCGTCGGCAATTGCCGGAGCCATCAGCCCCGGAAGCGTCGAGTCCCAAGGCTGATAATCCGCCGGCCAATAAACAGCCCCTCCCGCAAACGGCAGCATGGACCGCGGCAAGCGGTGACAATCTTTAAGCGAACAACTCAGCGCGCAATTTCGAAATCTGGTATCATTTCCCTCCAGCACCGTCGGAAGCTTGACCGCCGCAGCAACGTTCGCCGTAATAGCCTCAAACCAATCATTGCCTACCGTCCACCCCGGAGCGGAAATGCAATCAAGTATCGTTGCCGGATAATTATATGGCGTGATTCCATCTAAATGGAACGCCGGCAGGGTCCCTCCTGCCCCCACAGTACAATCAGCTATCCCGCAATTGTTAAGACAGGCCTGAAAAGCCTCGCCCGCCACATGATCATATCCATTGATGTTGTAACTAAGACAACTGACAATGTCTTCCACGTCTCCCTGGACCCCGTTCGCATTAGCGTCAAAAGTAGCGTCTTCGCCTTCTCCTGCGGGGATTTCCGGACAAACCAGCGTTGAATCCGGAACACACCACACTTCCGTACAAGTATTTCCTGGATACCCCTCATTAAGACCGGTAAGATTGTCATAGTTGTTAATCCATCCTAGAATACGGTCCCTCATCACGATAAGTTCTTTGAGCCAAATCCTCAAAATTCCTTCGGGAATAACGGTATCATCCGGAAATATCAGAAGGCATACACCGGTACTAGGGTCGGGAAAACAAGGCGGGTCTGTCGTTGCATCTGAAATCGCCGATTCGGGTTCTATCCACACCGCCGCTTCCGGATACCAGTTCGGGAAATCCTCAGTAAAGGATGCCATATCACTCGAGGCAGCTATCACGCGCTGCGCCCACGCGAAAAAATCAGGCAATGAATAAATAAGGTCATCAATGACATCATCCGGAAAATCTGCCGGATCCGTTGCTAGAGATGTGCATTCACAATCAGGCGTTCCCCCACATTTGAGACATTCCATAAAATAGGGTGCTGTCGTCCTGCAGAACCGGTCTCCGCCTTTCCTCCAAAAACCATCCGCCGAAGGAGGCGGAGGATAAAGAGAGTGCTGGGCGCAAATCGCGGTAGCAGGATCATCATCGGCGAGAATGTCCCCTGGAATAGGAATTGTCACTTTATCAACGGCTAAAGGCGGGAACAGGAACAGAAAGAGGGCAGCATTGCTTACGTCCACCCAATTCCCAATTCCATCGACAAAAAAGGACCGATTGTAAAGCAGGCCGTCTGCGGGCAGAGTAGGGTCCAACGGCAAAACAAGCTGGGGGATCTCTCCGGGATGCGGGTGCGGAGCATATCCCGGGCACGTAACACAGTCAACAAGGTTCCTGTCATCACACCAATGGCACTCTCTGGTAGTCAGCGGGTCCGCAACGATATTCGCATGGACATTGGCCAGGTCAACACCCCAATCCGCCATCTTGTAAAAGAAAGGATAAATGCCTACCAAGGGGTCTGTATTAATAGGATTTTGCGGAGCGGAATAAAATCCTGTCGCGTCTTCCAGGCGAAAGTTTTCATTTCCTGCTATATGCGCAAATTGCGATGCGCGTGCCCCGGGAATTGAAAACGATGGGATTGAATTGGGATCAGTGGAATCTTTATAAAAATCTCGATGCTCATCGTCGAGCCCGACCTGCTCACGAAATGACAAGAAGGGATTATACGGATTTTCGGTATACCCGTCAAAAAGGAACGGGTAGCCCGTGCCTGGAGTCCCGTCGCCGGGAGGCCCTACCTGATAGGGACTTGCCGGTTCGCACTGTTGGGCCCAATAGTCATCGTCTGTCGAATTGAAACAGCTTGATGGCCGTATGTCCACTAAAGGGTCCCCGTCAATCACCGCCGTATTAGGCATACAGCAAGGATGGCATTCCGCCAATCCAAGACAGACAGCACTCGGTATAGGATCATGGAGCCCCCAGCCATCAGAGCCTTCATAAAGAAGCTCCGTCAAAGCCGTTATGAAGGCTTCAATATCAGTATAAGCAACCTGGTCCTTAATTTGACGAAGCCTCTCTGTGTAATACATACCATACCGGCTGACCACATCATCAAACGGCGGGGATCCGATATCCGCTGCAGGCACCCACAATCTGTCCCTATCCTGGTCGATTACATCCGGAACCTCAACAGCATCTGTTACCGATTTGTTTAGAGCGGATTGGATAGCCCCTTCCGTAAACTGATTTTGCATCGACAGTGTCGCGCTTATGATCTCGTTCCACGCCGCTGTTATCCCCGGCTGAATGACGGTCATTTGTATGGCGACCGCGGCAACCGCGAGCACCAACCCTGCGACAAGTATCCACCCGCCTCCGGCAAAAAAGGCTGCTGCCCCTGTCCCGGAAGAGAATATCGCGAGGATAATCACGACAACAATAATAATGACCATGATGATCGCGACTAAAACTCCTGTCCATGCGCATATTTTTCGTTTACCGTCAAGGCTTGATGATGAAAGAGCTTGTCCATAGCTGGCCATATCAGACGCCAGCATGCTGGCGCTGGTATTGGACGCAATGGTCACAAGGACCCTGGCCATGGTAAATTGCCCTAA